>JAYRVK010000409.1:0-8994 GCA_041918555.1 Sandaracinaceae bacterium | reverse complement strand
GCCGCTTCGCTTCCACCGCGCCACCGTCGCGCGCCACCACGAACGAGAACGAGCCGGTCGACCCACTGCGCACCTCCGTCGCCCGATCGCAGGCCGGGCACCGTGCTGCGCGCAAGGGCGTGTCAGGCCGGACGGTTACCGCGCAGCGGGCTCGCGGAGCCGTAGAAGACCGCGTAGCGGGCTTCGGAGGCGCACCTCACTCCGCCCGCGATCCTCGCCGACACGAACGATCAGCACTCAGTTCGCCGCCGCGTGATCCATCGCCGCGACGAGCCGCGCCGCGATCACCTCGCGCCCGCGCGGGGCGAGGTGCTTGCCGTCGGTCGACGCGAGGCCGAGGCGGCGCCAGCGATCGAACGAGCCCGGACCGCCCATCGCCGCGACGGTGTCGTAGAACGCGCAGCCCGTCTGTCGCGCCGCCGCGCGCTGCGCGTTCACGATCGCCTGGACGTGGCGCGCCTCGACCGTCGCGTTGCCGGACTGCTCGTGATCGTTGATGCCGATCAGGAGGCAGCCCGCGCGCGGGACGGCGCGGCGCACGCGGCCGAGGATCTGCGCGGTCTCCTCCGTGAAGCGCGCCTCGTCCACGCGGCGGCCGATGAGGCGGCGCAGGTCGTTGCCGCCGTAGCTCAAGACGACCAGCGCGGGGTCGCGGTGCGCGAGCTGCGCGGCGAAGTGCGCCTCGTCCGCGGCGAGGAGGCGACGCGTGAACGCGCCGATCATCGAGATGGAGTCCCACACCACGCCGGGGCCTTCGCCTTCGATCACCACCCCATAGGCGCGCGAGAGGCCGCCGCCGTCGGCCGACACGCGCACGTCGTGACGCCCGGCCTCGCGCCGGAGCTCGTGCCACCGATCCTCGAGCGCGCTGCCGCGCGTCTGGACGCGCTCGAACGCGGCGTCGCCGCGGCCGAAGCGGAACGCGATGCGGCCGCCCGTCGGGTGCGCCGCGTACCAGAGCTCGGCGCGCGAGACCTGGGCCCCCACGCGCAGGCTGATGTCGCTCGACGCGCCGCCCGTCGAGGTCACGCTCACGCCGCCGAGGCCGTAGTGCCCGTCGCGCGCGCAGCGCTGGACGATGAAGCACATGTCCCACGGCGGGTTCGTCGCGAGATGGAGCGCGCGGTGACCGTAGTTCCCCGTGTGCGCCTGGAGCAGCACGTAGCCCGGGCCCGCGTCGCCGTGCCGCTGCTGGTAGAGGCGCCGGATGCGCCACGGGAGATCGTCGAGCCCGATGGAGGAGTCGCCGAGGTGCGTGACCCGCGTGATCGCGCCCTCGCTCCGGGTGCGCGCGAGCGCGGCGAAGAACGGCCGGAGCGCGGACGGGTTGTCGACCGGCGGAGTCGTCCCCGGCATCTCCGCGCGCGCGGGCGCCGGTCCCGCGGGCGGCTGCGCGAGCGCGGGCGTGCGCGGCCCTGCGCCGAACAGCGCGCACAGGATCGCCATCGACCACACGAGCCGGCTCGTCGGCATGATGACGAACCAGCCCTAGGGAAACGGATCGACGAAGGGCTCGCTGTTGTGGGCCGAGAGTGACCTTCTTTCAATGGCCATCCGCCACCTACCCATCTCCGAGACTACACCAGGGGCTAGGCGAAGCCGATGCCCGGGCCGAGTGTTGGCCAGCATTTGTGTCGCCGTGCTGCTCGGGACCGGCTGTGGCAACTCCCATGGCGTTGACGCGGGGCCCGTCCCCCCAGACGCCGACACGGATGGTGCCGCAGCCGATGCCGGACTCACCGACGGCGGGGACGACGGAGGGGGTGACGCGCCGAGCTCGAGGACGAGATGACGTCCTGTGTCGCACGGGACCGGTCCTGGAAATACGCAAGGGTTCTGACAGGCACGCTTGCTGAGGGGGCCGACTGCACCCCATACCGACCACAGCGTGGAGCACTCGGATCGCTCGCGTGCGCTCCCGGGTTGCGCTGCGACCTGACGGGGACGATCGATGCCTACTCCGGAAGATGCTCCGCCGCAGGCGAGCCGAGTGACTCCTGCACGTATGACGAAGAATGCAGAGCTTCGCTGCGCTGCGTCGCCCACCGGCAGGACGTTCCCCACTGGGGCTACTGCGAGGTCCCTCGAGCGGAAGGCGGCGAGCGCCGCCCCGACTATGCCTGCTCGAGCGTCTACTGCGAAGCGCGCATGTGCATCGAGCCGGAGCCCGGAGACACGTGGTGCGTCACGTGGGCCTGAGCGCCGAGCTCACCCACGGCGATCCGCATCAGCCCGATGCCTTCGAGATAAGCGTCTACTACAATGCATGAACAGGGCGGGCCGTCACTGCTCGTACCACGCTACAGGCCCGACCCTGTTCATTGCTGCTGACTGTCCGACCCCATCCCACGGATTGTGCACGACCGCAGGAGGATGGCCGGCGAGGGTGACGAAGGGCGGCAAGGAGAATGTCGTTTGGCAGCGGCCGCTCGCGGCGTCCACGTGCATCGCCGCCTCAAGTACCTGCATACCTCGGGGCTACCACCTCATCGCAGTTCGCGCTAACAGCTTCGCGAGCGAGGCCTTGGTAGTGCTCCGCCTGATGGTCCACGCGGATCGCGTCGAACCACTCAGCGTGATGTTGGCCTCCGAGACCTACGGCCCGTAGGAGTACACCCAGCTCAGCGAGCGCTGGAAGCGCACGAGGTCCATGTACCGATCGAGCTCGTAGAAGTCGCCGGCCGCCTCGAGCGCGATCGCGTGGCCGAGCATGCGCGCGGCGACGCCCGTCTCGACGCCCGCCTCGTCGGGGTAGCTCGAGGCGAGGTACGTCAGCGACGTGAACGGATCGCGGAACGACACGCGCTCGACCGCGGGGATCATCACCTCCTCGGCCGAGCCCGCGACGTAGATGCGCGCCGACTCGAAGAACACGTCGTCGAACGTCGCGGGGATCCACGCCATCCCGAACGTCGACGCGTAGAGCTGCACCGAGAAGCCCGCGTTCGGCGCGATCGGCGTGCCCGGCATCGAGCCGTCGACGACCTCGAGCGCGTCGGGGTACTCGAGCCCGTCGGGCCCTTCGCGCGGGCCGATCGAGCCGTAGTCCTCGGCGAGGATCCCTGCGAGGAACGAGTTCATCGCGTCGGGGAAGGTGCTCGCGAAGTTGATCTGGAACGCGCGCACGTCCGCGTCGGTGTCCTGGCCGAGGATCCCGGTCTCGGGATCCACCAGGGCCTGCAGGGCGAGGACCTTGTCGACGAAGTAGCCGACGCGGTCGAGCTGATCGAACCAGTAGTACCCCGCGTCGAAGTCCCACGTCGTCGCGAGGTAGCGGCCGTCGAGCTCGTCGACGGTGAGCTCGGGCTCGTAGAACTCGTCGTAGAGGAACGCGTTCGTGCCGTCCGAGAGGATGTACTCGACGTAGCCGCCGGGCTCGGGCGCGGTGACCACGCGGCGCAGCACGTCGAACGCGGCGCCCGCCGCGAGCGTCTGCGTCGCGAAGCCGCGCTCGCCGTCGAAGAAGCCGGTGTCCTCGACCTCCGTGCCGAAGATCTCGGTGAGGAAGGTGCGATTGAACACGTACATCTGGTTCGCCGATTGGAGCGGCGCCATGTAGCGCCAGTACACGCGGTCGTAGTGGTCGTAGTCGTCGAACCCGAGGCGCTCGCGCCGGAAGTTGTTGAAGAGGTAGTAGCTCCAGTACGTGTCGGCGACCGAGCTGACCGCTTCGAAGTCGTCGCCGCCCGCGTCGTAGGCCTGGCAGTCGGGGGCGAGGCCCTCCTGCTCGTCGGAGCAGAAGCGATAGGGCACGGCGGGCCGGCCCATCGCGTCGACGAGCGGCATGTCGATCCCGTCGTCGGCCTCGAGCGTGGGCTCGGGCACGAGCGAGGCGTACGGCACGTCCGCGCGCCGCTCGAGCCCCGCGACCCCGCCGACGAGCGCGGGGAGCGCGGTGTAGTGCGTGGTCTCGACGGGGTTCCCCTCGAAGAACGAGTCGTAGGTGAGCGGGCCCGGCCACCCGAACAATTGCTGGAAGTAGATCCAGCCGACCTCGATCGACTCGGAGGACTCCTCGAAGACCTCGACGAGATCGCCGTAGCCCATCTTGATCGCGGCGTGGTCGTAGTGCCCGAGGCCGTTCGCGTCGGTGACCACGTAGTTGTTCCCGTAGTCCATCACGGTGGAGTACTGGAACTCGCGTTGACGCGCGTCGATCTCCGCGTCGCTCAGCGGATCGAATGGCCGCGCGCGCATCATCCCGTCGTCGCGCGAGGCCCAGTACTCGGGCCGGTAGTTGATCGCGTCGTAGCTCCCGCTGAAGTTGTGGCGCAGCCCGACGGTGTGGCCGACCTCGTGCGACGCGGTCGAGTGGAAGATCGGGACGCGCAGCATCCGCCGCACCGCCTCGTAGTCGATCCCGCCCGCCGAGTCGCGCAGGGTGAAGCGCTCGCCGTACCACTCCATGGTCCCGTCGCCGCTCGTCGCCGCGCGCTGGATCGCGCGCGCGAGGCCCAGCAGGCCGTCGTCGACGAAGTCCGCCGCGCGCAGATCGCAGCGCTCCGCGCGCAGCCGCCGCCGCGCCCGGTGCCGCGCCCGCATCGCGCGCAGGCTCGCGCCGCGCAGCGGCGAGGCCTCCTCGCGGAGCGCGTCGGCGTCCGCGAGATCGGGATCCACGCCGGCCGCCGCGACGAGGTCGTGGTGCAGGAGCTGCGCCTCGATCGGCGTGTCGCGGAGCGCGTCGAGCCGCGCGCGGCCCTCGTTCGGGCGGCCGAACGCGCCGCGCCGCGCGAGGCTCTCCACCGCGGCCGCGCGGAGCGCGGGCAGATCGCGCGAGCGCCGCGAGCCCGTCCCGCGCCGGCCGCCGGTGATCCGCGACACGTCGATGGCGTCCTCGACGCGCCCGAGATCCGTCGCGTCCATCGCGTGTCCCCGCCCGCGCGTGCGCTCGTCGCGCTCGACCCAGCGCCGCACGTGCTCGCCCGCGATCACGTCGGCCTCCGAGAGATCCCCGTTGAGCACCGCGACGAGATCGCGCCCGTGGCTCGCCAGGGTGTCGACGCCCGCGCCGTACACGAGCGTCGTCGCGTTGATCAGCTCGCCGGTCAGGGGATCCGCCGCCGACGGGCCGTACCCGAGCGGGCTCCCGAGCCCCGCCTCGGGCACCCAGCCGAGGATCGAGTAGCGCAGATCCCCGAGCCGCGCGATCTCGCCGACCTCACCGCAGCGGTCGTGGTCCTCCTCGACCACCGGGTTGTGGCAGAGGACGAACATCGTCGCCGCGTCCTCGCGCGTTCGCTCCGCGGCGCAGTCGCCGCCGCCGCGCGCGAGGCACTCGTTCTCGCGGAGCGACGCCACGGTCTCGACGAACGCCTCGTTCCAGCCCGCGATCACCTCCGTCGCGGTCCCGAGGAGCTCCGTCGGGAAGCCCTCGGTGAGGTGGTACGCGATCGGCGCGGGCACGCGATCCCGATACGCGATCGTGCACGCGCCCTCGGGCTCGCGCACCGCGCGCGCGTAGTGCACGTCGCAGCTCGAGCCGCGCCCGTCGTCGCACTCCGCGTCGGTCGTGCAGCGCACGATCGCGCCCGCGTCGTCGCGCCGGTAGCTCTGGGCCCAGAGATCGTGGCGGTTGATCCAGCGCCGCCGCGCGGGCTCGACCGCGCCGTACTCGGGGTCGTAGCCGGGGCGCTCGGTCACGAAGTAGCCGAAGCGCTCCATCCGATCGCCCGAGTAGTCGAGCGGCTGGTAGTCGTCCTCCGGGTCGACGCGGAGGAACGAGTGCCGGAGCCCGATCTCCATCGGCGCGCAGTCGATGTGCGTCGAGTACTCGAGCCAGCACGTGGGCCAGCTCCAGCCGTCGATCTCGACCTCGGTCGGCCGCACGAACGCGCGGCTCACCACGTCGACGTAGTGCATCGTCCCGTCCTCGGTGAACGCGAAGCGCGGCGCGTCGGGGTGGGACGGATCGTTGATGTGGTAGGCGACCGACTCGAGCTCGACGCCGTCGAACACGCGCGCGTAGGTGAGCGCGTCGCCGTCCGAGATCAGGTTGCGCGACCAGTCCACGCGCATGAACTGCCGGTGCTGCCACGGGCGGTCCGTGTCGTTCTCGACGATGACGTTCTCTTCCTCGCCGGTGATCGTGTTGTAGGTGCGCCGGATGTCGAAGTGCGACGTGATCTCGAACATCGCGATCGGCGCGTGCGGCTCGGCCGCGGTGCCCGCGATCCCGTCCGGCTCCGCGCCCGGGATGAACTCGTAGGAGCGCCGCACGATCAGGTAGCGCTCCTGGATGTCCCACTCGATCCGCTCGAGGAGGCTCTGGTCGCCGGCCGTCGCCCAGCCCACCTGGTAGGGCGTGTCGATGACGGTCTGGAGGTAGTACCACTCCCCTTCGAAGGCGCTCTTCTCGAGCACCTCGTTCCCGACCCGCTGGATCGGCGGCTGGACCTCCCCGCAGCCGGGCGCGGCGACGGCGATGAGGGCGAGTGCGAACCAAGCGAGCGTGCGTACGGCGTTCATCGTGGACCTCCCCCGAGAGAGGACCCGATGGTCGCACGAGCGAGGGCCGCACCGTGAGGGCGTCAAAGCCGTCGCCGACCACGATCACGTCGCCGACCACGATCACGTTACGCGGTCGTGAACGACGACGTGAACGCAACGGAACCACGATGAGTGCTTCCGCCAACCGAGCCGTTCGATCGAAATCGGCCAGCGCACGCCAGAGCTGCGTCGACGGGATGGTTGGCCGGGCCAGCTGGGGTCGGAGGTGGACCAACGCTGCGAAGGACCACCGCGCTGCCCCACGAGGAGTACGACGACGACTCGTTCGACGAGGACGAGGTCGCGGCCGTCGAGACCCGCCTGGATCGGGATCGGTGGGCGCCGCGCCTCCGTACTCCGAGTGGCTGGGCTGCTCCGCGCGGCGGCGGAGGTCCGGATCTCGGGAGCTCTCGGGACTGCGACGACTCGGCGGGTGGGCTCTTCCTCGTGCCGCTCATCGGGCCCGTCGTCGGCGTGGGCATCCTCGACGATTGCTCCGACCTGGACGCTTCCCCATGGCTGTTCGCCTTCGCGGGCGCGTTCCTCCAGACCGCCGGCCTCGTGACGTCCCTCGTCGGGCTCGCGACCGACACCGAGCCGCGCAGCGCCGGCGAGGGCGACGTCCACCTCACGGTCGGGCCCGGGAGCGCGCCCGTTGTCCGTCTCTTCTGACCGGGTGGGCGCGGGCGCCATCGACCATGAAATTACGGTACCAGATACAGTAATTTCATGGTACGTCAGGCCCGTGATCGATCGCTCCTCCATCCTCGCCCGGATCCGGACGGCGCTGCGGCGCAGCCGCGTGGTCCTGCTGTCCGGGCCTCGGCAGTGCGGCAAGACGACGATCGCGCGGGAGCTGCTCTCCGAGGGCTCGATCAACTACCTCGATCTCGAGGATCCGATCGCGCTCGCCCGGCTCGACGAGCCGATGACCGCCCTGTCGCCGCTGAAGGGGCTCGTGGTGATCGACGAGGTGCAGCGCCGACCCGAGCTCTTCCCGGTGCTGCGCGTGCTCGCCGATCGACGATCGAAGCCCGCCCGGTTCCTGATCCTCGGGAGCGCGTCGGGCGAGCTGCTGCGGCAGAGCTCGGAGAGCCTCGCCGGGCGCGTCGAGGCGATCGCGATGGGGGGCTTCTCGCTCGCCGAGGTCGGCGCCTCGCGCGGGGATCGACTCTGGCGTCGTGGGGGGTTCCCACGCTCGTTTCTCGCGCGGAGCGAGGCCGACGGCCTCGGGTGGCGCAAGGACCTGATCCGCACGCTGCTCGAGCGGGACCTGCCGCAGTGGGGCGTCCGCGTTCCCGCCGCGGCGCTCGGCCGCTTCTGGACGATGGTCGCCCACTACCACGGCCAGACCTGGAACGCCGCGGAGCCGGCGCGCGCGCTCGGCGTCGACGAGTCCACGACGCGCCGCTACCTCGATCTCCTGACCGACGCGTACATGATCCGGCAGCTCCGGCCGTGGCACGCGAACCTCGGCAAGCGGCAGGTGAAGGCGCCCAAGGTCTACGTGCGCGACAGCGGCCTCTTGCATCAGCTCTTGGGCCTCGACTCCGCGAAGGCGCTCGTGAGCCACCCCAAGGTGGGCGCCTCCTGGGAGGGCTTCGTGATCGAGCAAGTCTTGATGACGGAGCCGCACGACGACGCGTACTTCTGGGCGACGCATCAGGGCGCGGAGATCGATCTGATCCTGCGGCGCGGGCAGCGGCTGTTCGGGGTCGAGTGCAAGCGCAAGGACGCGCCGACGATGACGCCGTCGATCCGCATCGCGCGCGCGGACCTCGGCCTCGCGCGGGTCGCGGTCGTCTACCCCGGCGCGAAGCGGTATCCGCTCGGCGAGGGCGTCGAGGCCGTGCCCGTGGACGCGCTGGCCGAGCCCGGCGCGCTCTTCGCCTCGCGCGCGACCTGACCCGATCTTCGCGCTTGACGCCTCCCGCGCTCCGGGCCATACGTACAACCATATGGTTGTACAACTCGCCGAGGCCGAGCTGAACCGCGTGTTCCGCGCCCTCGCGGACCCGACGCGGCGCGACATCCTGCGCCGGACCCTGGCCGGCGAGGTCTCGGTGAGCGGGCTCGCCGAGACGTACGCGATGTCCTTCGCGGCGGTGCAGAAGCACGTCGCGGTGCTCGAGCAGGCGGGGCTCGTGAAGAAGTCCGCGGTCGGCCGGCAGCGGCTCGTCCGCGCCGACCCCGACGAGCTCGCCCGCGCTCGCCAGTGCCTCCAGGAGCTCGAGTCGCTCTGGCGCCATCGTCTGACGGCCCTCGACGCCGTCTTGTCGTCAACCGAGGAGTGAACGTGCCCATCACCAGGATCGACAGCGACCCCGCCTCCCTCACCCTGACCGCCATCGGCGACTACGCCGTGCCGGTCGAGCGCCTCTGGCGCGCGTGGACCGATCCGCGCCAGCTCGAGCGCTTCTGGGGCCCGCCCGAGTGGCCGGCGACGTTCACGCGCCACGACGTGCGCGAGGGCGGCGGCTCCGAGTACTTCATGACCGGGCCGAACGG
>JAYRVK010000408.1:0-3276 GCA_041918555.1 Sandaracinaceae bacterium | reverse complement strand
GTCGCCACGGCCAGCCCGGCGATTGCCTGACGAAGCGTTCGTGTCACCATTCTCTCTCTCCTGCCTGGATATGCGGTTTGCAACGGCGCGCCTTCGGGGGCGCCGCGGAACATCGCGAGCTCGGCACCCCCGCGCCCGTCGAGCCGCGCGACGAAGGGGCCCGTCCCGAGCGGGCGGCGGCGCAGATCACCGCCCGCGACGATCGCGAGCGAGGTCGCCGCGAGCAAGAGCTCGGCGCGCACCCCGCGCCGCGCGAGCTCGAGCTCGATCGTGTGGTCGTCGACCTCGCGGATCGCGGGCCGCGCGGCGTCCTGCGCGAACGCGCCGAGGAGCCACGCGGCGTGCGGGCTCGTGGTCGTGCGCAAGAGCGAGCGCACGACGTGCCGCGCGAGGAGCTCGCGCCCGCCGCCGTGCAGCCGCGCGCCGGGGCGCAGGCGAACGCGCGCGGTCGTCCCGCTCACCTCGGGCGGCCCGTCGGCGAGCACGGCGTCGAGCGTCCCGTCGGCGCGCACCTCGTAGAGCCCGTCGAACACCGCCTCGGCGAGCGTCGCGTCGAAGCTCGTCTCGACCCGCGCGGGGTCGAGCACCGAGATCGTGGCAGGGGCCGGCAGCGTGAGCACGCCGCCGTGCCGCGGGGGCAGGGCGCCCCGCGCGGGCGACACGACGGTCAGCCCGAGCGCGACGAGCGCCGCGAGCCTCAGCGCACGAGCCACAGCGCGGCCCTCCCGCGTCCGTCGGCCGGCTCCTCGATCGCGAGGAGCTCGGGCGCGCCGTCGCCGTCGGTGTCCCCCCCCGCGGCGACCCACACCGAGCCCGGGAGCCGCTCCGAGCGCCACATCACTCGGAGGGTCCCGCGCGGCAGCACGCGCAGCAACGAGAGCTGATCGCCGGTCCCCGGGGGCGACGCGTGGCTCACGAGGAGCTCGGCCGAGCCGTCGAGATCGAGGTCGCCCATCGCCAGGGCCGTACCGTAGCCGAGCATCGCGGCGGCGCGCTCCTCGATCTGGGGCGCGGCGCCCTCGCGCGCGACCTCCGCGCGCACGCGGACCGAGACGCGGCCGGAGGGGAGCACGATCGCCTCGAAGTCGGCCCCCCCCCTCTCGCGCGCCTCGTAGCGGGCCCAGGCGTACGCGTAGAAGTGCGCGGGCGCCGCGGCCACCGAGGCGGTGTGGTGCGTGAGGGTCGGATCGAAGAAGTCGCGCCCCGTCACGAGGTGCGCGCAGCCGCCGGGCATCGGGAAGCGATCCGCCTCGCACGGCCCGTCGGCGAGCTCGACGCGCAGCGCGCCGTCCTCGATGCGGACCGAGAGCCCGACCGCGTGATCGCTGACGCGGACGAGCGCGCGATCACCGTCGACGCGCGCGGTCCCGACGGTGCGCCGAGGCGGGGTCGGGGAGCGCGGGACGCGCGGGAAGGCGGCGCGCGCGACGCGCGTGAGGCGGCGGCCCTCGACGCGGAGCACGTGGACCTCGTCGGGTCGGGCCGCGACGATCTCGGCGCGTCCGTCCGCGTCGAGGTCGCCGACCGCGAGGGCGACGTAGCCCAGGCCGGGGAGCGGGAACGAGCGCGCCGTGACCGCGTCGTCGGCGAGGAGCGGCGGGAACCCGACGTGACGCCGCAGCGCCGCGTCGAGCGGGACGCGCGCCGCGAACGGCTCGCTCACTCGCGTCTCGTCGCGCGTGCGGACGGCCGAGCCCTCGAGCACCAGCGCGGGCCCATCGCGCCGCAGGGTCACGTCGAGGAGCGAGGCGTAGCCGAGGCTGCGCGCGACGGCGGCGGGCGTGGCGCCGTCGCGGCCGAACGCGGCGAGGTGCACGCTCGGGAAACGCCCGTCGGCCGACAGCGTCTCGAGGGTCGGCCCGACCACGCCCGACACGAGCCCGGGCGGATCGGGGGCGTCGCTCGCGAGCGCCGCGGTGACGCGCACCGCCAGCGGGCCCGGATCGAGCCCGGCGGCGGCGACGACCGCCGCGTCGCGGAGCGCGGCCCCCGCGACCTGCAAGCCGTCTTGCGCTGCGGCGGGACGCGGGGCGAGGAGGAGCAGCGCGACCAGCGCCGCCCTCACGTGTCGTCCCCGATCGGCTCCGTCGCGACCTCGTTGCCCGCGGGCTCCTCCTCGCCGAGCTGCTCCATCAGGAAGTCGGTCGGCGCGACGGCGTCGGGCGGGCTCGCCTGGACGGTCGGCCCGGTCCCCTCGAGGAAGACCTCGTCGATCGCGTCGGTCTGGCCTTCGTAGGCGAGCAGGCCGCTCGCGGGATCGATGCGGACGGTCTCGACGCCGCTCGGGATCGCGAACTCCGTGGCGGCGCGGCCGCGGTGGGCGCGCTGCATCAGCTCGATCCAGATCGGGAGCGCGCTCTGCGAGCCGCTCTCCCGCCGGCCGAGCGGGCGGCGGTCGTCGTAGCCGACCCACACGCCCGCGACGCGCTCCGCGGAGAAGCCGACGAACCAGGCGTCGCGCGCCTCGTTGCTCGTGCCGGTCTTGCCGGCGAGCGGGCGGTCGAGCGCGCGGGCGCGCCGCGCGGTGCCGGTGCGGACCACGCTCGTCATCATGCTCGTGAGCACGTACGCCTCGGCGGGCGTCATCGCGTCGCGCGGCCTCGCGCGCGCGGGGAGCGCCACGTCGCCGTCGGGCCCCTCGATCCGCGTGATCAGCCGCCACGGCTCCCAGCGCCCGCCCGACGGGAAAACGGCGTATGCGTTGACGAGCTCGATCGGCCGCACGTCGCTCGCGCCGAGCGCGAGCGCGAGCGTCGGCTCGAGCGGCGTCTCGATCCCGACGCTCCGCGCGAAGCTCGCCACCTCGGCGGGCGTGACGTCCTCGATCACGCGCACCGCGACCTGGTTGATCGACTGCGCGAGCGCCTCCCGCAGGCGCAGCTCGCCCTGGAAGCTCCAGGTCTCGGAGTTGCTCGGGCGCCAGTCGTCGTAGACCCCCGGCGCGTCGATCACGAGCGTGGCCGGCGTGTAGCGCCGCGAGCGCAGCGCGACCGCGTAGACGAACGGTTTGAACGTGGAGCCCGGCTGCCGCACGGCCTGCGTCGCGCGATCGAAGCCCGGCTCCGCGTCGAAGCCGCCGACCAGCGCCAGCACGTCGCGGCTCCGCACGTCGATGAGGATCGCGGCGCCCTGCGGGCCGAGCTCGAGCCGACCGCGCGCGCGCGGATCCACGGGCGAGCCGAGCGGCTGGATCGAGACGCGCGGGCGCGCGCCGACCTCCGCGAGGCGGGGAGCGGGGGGCGGGTGCGCGGTGTTGCGCGCGCGGTGGGGGCGCCG
>JAYRVK010000407.1:0-1811 GCA_041918555.1 Sandaracinaceae bacterium | reverse complement strand
TCACGGGCCGCGTCCCCTTCGAGGGGAGCGGCTACGAGGTCCTCGTCGAGCGGGTGCAGGGGAAGAAGCCGACCGAGCTGCGGAGCCTCGCCCCGCACGTGCCTCACGCCCTCGCCGACGTCGTGATGCGCGCCCTCGCCCTCGACCCGGACGCGCGCTGGCCCGACGCGAAGAGCATGCAAGACGCCTTGCGTGCTTCGGTCGGAGATCGCGCGCTCCGGATCGCGAGCGCGCCGACCCTGCCGGCCGTCGCCAAGCCGCCTCCCTCCGTCGCGCCGCCGCGCCCCTCGACGCCGGTCGCGGTGCCCGTGCCCGCGCGCGGCGCGGCGCTGGCCCTCGGCGCGCTCGCGATCCTGCTCGCGAGCGGGCTGGGCGTCCTCGGGGTGCTCGGCTACCGCGTCGTCACGCGGCCGGACCCGCCGCCCGCGCGGCCGCCCGCGACCAACGCGATCCCGGTGCCGATCCCCGAGGACGCGCCGGAGGGCACCGTGGTGCCGGTGCCGGTGCCGGTGCCGGGCGCCTCGGAGGACCCCGCCGCGCCCGCACCGGCCCCTGCCGCGCTGGGAGATCCTGACCTACGCGGGCACCGGCTCCCGTCGCGAGGTCGAGGCGATGCTCGAGCGCGCGCTCGCCGCGACCGAGAGCTGTCGCGGCGAGCGTCCGCTGCGCGTGGTCGTGACGGTCCTCATCAGCGGCGCGGCGGTGCGCCTCGCCTACCACGACCCGACGCGCCGCTCCGATGACCGGCGCGCGGCGGACTGCGTCGGCGAGGTGATCCGCCGCCACGGGAGCGTCCCCTTCGGCGCCACCGAGAGCGCCTCGGTGACGGTCTCGGTGGAGCTGCCCTCCCGCTGACGCGATCGCCGTTGTGACGGGGTCCCCGCGGGCGATAGAGTGCGGCGCGTGAAGCCCACGATGCCGATGAATGCGTTCCCGCCGGGAGGACCTCCCGGAATGCCTCCGGGTGGCGGCGGCGGCGGCTGGGGACCACCCCCCGGAGGGGGGGGGCCGCCCGGCGGCTACGGGGGCGGACCTCCGAGCTACGGCGGCGGGCCCCCGAGCTACGGCGGCGGGCCTCCGAGCTACGGCGGCGGGCCTCCGGGCTACGGCGGCGGGTTCCCTCCGCCGCAGCCGCCGGCGAAGAAGAGCAACACCGGGCTCTACGTCGGCATCGGGTGCGGCTGTCTGCTCCTGCTCGGGTGCATGATCGGCGGCGGGATCTGGTACGCGATCTCGTCGATGGGGCCCGGTGAGGAGGTCTCGAGCGTCGACGCGATCGTCGGCCAGCCCTTCACCCTGACCTACGCGCAGACCGGCACGCAGAAGTACGCCGCGTGGCTCGAGGTCGATCTCGATCACAGCGCCGGCTACCAGCTCGACGGGACGATCACGCTCGAGGAGAACGGCGTGGCGTTCGGGCAGTACACGCTGAGCGAGGACGGGAGCGGCTCGGCGGTCACCGAGCGCAGCGACTCGATCCGGATGAGCTGGGTGCACACCAACTCGAGCACGTCGGGGACGACGCGGCTCTTCCCGATCCCCGAGCGCGCCGCGGGCTCGACGATCACCGTGCGCGGGACGATCAACGCGCCGGTGGGGACGACGGGGCGCATCCGGGTCTTCGTCGCCAAGCGCGATTGATCGTCCGCGCGGCGGTCGAGCGCTGGCCGCTCCGCGAGCCCTTCACGATCGCCCGGGGCGACAAGACCGAGGCGGTCGTCGTGGTCGCGCGCGTCCAGGACGGCGGCCGCGCCGGCCGCGGCGAGTGCGTCCCGTACGCGCGCTACGGGGAGACGGTCGAGGGCGTGGTG
>JAYRVK010000406.1:0-1824 GCA_041918555.1 Sandaracinaceae bacterium | reverse complement strand
TCGTCTGGCGCGACGGACACGGCGCGGAGCTCCTGTTCCTCCACGAGGGCACGCCGCGGCCGGGCACCGCGATCCGTCATCCGTTGGTGCAAGCAAGGATGGTTGCCATGGGCCCGGGCGTGTTCCGCGTCGTCGACGGGGTGCGCCGGCTCGGCTTCGAGGCCCCCGCCGACGGCGCCGCCGCGCTGCTCACCTCGATCGAGGAGGGGACCAGCGTGGCGTGGATCCGCCACGACCGTGGCTTGCCGGTCTCGGTCCAGAGCGGCGGGCACCGGCTGCTCCTCGCCTACGCGCACGGGCGGTTGATGTCGGCCAAGGTCGAGCTCGCGAGCGGCCAGACCTTCGACTTCGCGACCTTCGAGTACGACGTCGAGGGCGACCTCGCGCGCGTGCGGCTCCCCCACGGCGTCGAGCGCGGCTACGAGCACGCCCAGGGGCTCCTCGTCGCGCGCCGCCTCGGCGACGGCGAGCGCGTCCTCTACGGCTACGACGGCGCGGGCAGCGACGCCCGGTGCGTGCGCACCTGGTGCGAGAGCGGCTACGACGACCGCAAGCTCAGCTATCGCTACGGCGCGACGACGGTCGTCGACTCCGGGGACACGAGCTACGTGTTCGAACAGGACCCGCTCTACCGGCTCACCTCGTTCCCGCAAGGTTCGTTGACGTACCACCCCGAGCGCCTCGCCCCGATCGAGCACCGCGGGCGCGGTGGGCGGCGCGTCGCCGAGCTCGATCCCGAGGGCCGGCCCGCGATCGTCACCGCCCCCGACGGCGCGGTGGAGAAGCTCGTCTACGACGAGGCCGGGCGCGTGGTCGTGCGCGTGGATCCGGCGGGGACCGAGGCGCAGCTCGACTACTCGGAGGACACCCTCGTCGCGCGCACGGGCGACGGGCCGCGCACCGCGCTGCGCACGAACGAGCGCGGCGCGACGGAGATCGTGGTCGGCGACGAGTGGCTCGAGGTCGAGCGCGACGGAGGGCGCCGGGTCGCGCGCGTACGGCTGAAGGGTGAGGAGTGGAGCGCGACCTACGACGCCCTCGGGCGCCCCGCGACCCTCGAGGGCCCCGACGGGCGGCGCCGCTTCGAGCACGACGCCTTCGGGCGGGTGGTCGGCATGGAGGTCGACGGCGCGCGCGCGGCGTTCGAGCGCGACGGCGAGGGCCGCCTCGTGCGCGCGGTCCTGCCCGACGGCGAGTGGATCATCGAGCGCGACCGCGGGGGCATGCCGCGCCTCGTCACGCGGCCCGACTTCGCGTGCGAGCTCACCTTCGATCGCGAGCGTCGGCTCACCTCGGTGATCGATCGGCGCGGCCGGCGCTGGGCGTTCGAGCGCGACGGCCAGGGCCGCGTGGTCACCGAGCTCGACTTCGATCAGCGCGCCTACGAGTACAAGTACGCGGGCGCCTCGGACCGCGTCTCGACGCTCGTGTTGCCCGGCGGCGACCGGCTCGCCGTCTACCACGACGCGCGCGGCCGCGTGACCGAGGCGCGGTACGGCACCGAGATCGTCGAGCGCTTCGCGTACGACCCCGCGGGCCGCCTGATCGAGGCGCGGCGCGAGGACGTCGTGGTCACGCTCGGGCGCGACCGCGTCGGCGCGGTCGTCTCGGAGCAGCAGGGCGAGGACGTGGTCGGCGCGAGCTACGACGCACGCGGCCGCCGCGCGCTGGTCGTCAGCTCGATCGGCGCGCGCATCACGCGCGCGTGGGGCCCGAGCGGCGAGCGGCTCATCGAGGTCATGGCGCCCGACGGATCGCGCCACGAGGTGCGCCTCGAGCGCTCGCGGCTCGTCACCGGGGCGCTCGACGTCGCGCGCGCGCCGC
>JAYRVK010000405.1:0-6475 GCA_041918555.1 Sandaracinaceae bacterium | reverse complement strand
CGGCGCCGCCGGTGAACGGCACGCCCGCGACGCGGTACACCCACGAGACGAAGTCCGTGCACCAGAGGTCGCGCGGCGTGACGAAGCGGCGGAGCGGGCCGGGCTCGCCGTCGAGGTGGCGCCCCACCGCGCCCATCGGGCGCCGATCCTCGGCCGCCGCGATCCGAACGATCCTCGCCCCCGTGCGCGGCGACCGGAGCACCTCCTCGCTCGCGGCAGGATCGGTCGCGGGCACGCACGCGAGCTCCTCCGCCATGTACCCGTCGTCGCAGAAGCAGTAGGGGACGGGGCCCTCCATCATGCACTCCCCATGGCCCGCGCAGTCGAGGGTGTCGCAGGGCTCCTGGCCCCGCGCGGGCGCGCCCGCGAGCAGCACGACGAGGGTGGGGGCGAGCCGGCGCACGCCGCGAGTCTATCGCTGCGCCGTGGTGTCGTCGCGCCCCGATGGCGGGGACCAAGCGGGGCGCGCTCGAGCCGTCGGGGGCGCGAAGAAGGGCGGCGGTGCCGAGCCGAAGTGGTCGCTACGCGGCCGCGTCGAGCTCGGCGAGCATCTGATCGCCGCTGAGCTTGTCCGCCGCGAGCCCGCCGAAGTAGCGGTCGAGCCCCACGCGCGCGTAGTGCGGCCGGATGCGATCCGAGAGCAGCCCGATCTCGCGGAGGTTCGGGACCATCCGGCTGAACATCACGTGGCGGAAGCGCTCCATCCCGCGCGCCGACGCGACCGCGCGGCGCCACTGCTTGCGCGTGATCAGCCCCTCGAAGTGCTCCTCGTAGATCTCGTAGGCGAGGAAGCGGTTGCGCATCAGCAGCGCGACCTCGAACGACCAGTCCTCGCGCTCGCGCCGCTCGCGATCGCTCAGCTCCGTCAGGACGTGCTCGCGCAGCGCGAGGACCCCGTAGTGCACGTGGCGCGACTCGTCCTGGATCACGTTCTTGAGGAGCGCGCGCAGGAGCGGCTCGCTCGTCTCGCGGTAGAGCGTCCCGAACGCGCCGAGCGCGACGCCCTCGACCATGATCTGCATACCGAGGAACTTCATGTCCCAGCGCGAGTCGAGCATCAGCGCGTCGATGATCACGAAGAGGTTGTCGTTGATCGAGTAGAGCTTCTCGAGCTTCGTATCGATGTAGCGGTGGAAGACCTCGACGTGGCGGCCCTCGTCCATCACCTGCGTCGCGCCGTAGAGCTTGCCGTCGAAGAACTGGACGGCCTCGGTGACCTGCGCCGCGGCGAAGAGCGCGCCCTGCTCGCCGTGCAGGAACTGGCTCAGCATCCAGCTCACCATCGCGTGCTGGAGCACGTCCTTCTCGCGCTGCGTGAACTTCACGCCGATCTCCTGTTCGAGCACGTCGTAGGCGAAGAAGTCCTCGGGCACGAGCGGCACGTTCGGATCGAACGGATCCACGTCGATGTGCCAGGGCAGATCATCACCGTCCCACTGCCCGCGCTTGGCGCGGTCGTAGAGCTCCTTCATCTCCGGGAAGTCGTGCGGGTAGCTCCAGTCGAAGTACGCGCGATGGCTCGCCGGCATCGTCGTCGGGACGCCCTGCTTGCCGCGCTTGAGGAGCGTGCCGCGCACCGCGGACGGGCCGATGCTCGAGAGCACGCGCGGATCGCGCACCTCGAAGAGCGTGGACAGTGCGTCCGCGTAGCCTTCGACCTGGCTGCGCGCGCGGGACGGGAGGAGCTCGATGACGCGTTCGGAGATCATGGCTGCCGTTCTCCTTCTGTTCTCAACCGATCGAGGCCAGGAAATTGCGGATCTTCGCGTGGTGCATCCCCGTGAGGATGCTGTGCACGACGGGGAGGACCTTCTCGATGAGCTCGGCCGCGCGCGCCTCCGGGATCGCCGGCAGGCGCGAGGCGATGAGCTGGGTCTCCCGCGTGAGGAGCTGGGTGACGGCCTCGTCGTACATGCGGAGGTCGTCGGGCGTGACGCGGAGCGCGTCCGCGAGCCCGAGGCGCTTCACCTCGGCCCACGCCTCGATCAACCACACGTCGTCTTGACGGACCGCGCGGCGCCCCGAGGCGTCGGTGCGCGCGCCGACGAGCTCGAGCTCGATCAGCCGCTCGACGTCCGCGCGCTCGACGCCCAGCCGTGCGGCGAGCTCGCCCGCGTCGACGGTGAGCGCGGCCGCGTCGTCGAGCGTCGGCACGAGGTGCTGCTTCACCCCGAGGAGGAACCCGCGCTGCGTCGCGCTGAACGCGCTCTGTTGATCGTCGAGGATGGCCTTGATCGCCTTCAGCGGGAGGAAGCGCTCGTGCTGGAGCCGCTTGATGAGCTTGAGCCGCTCGAGGTGCGCCTCGCCGTACCACGCCATGTTCCGCCCGGTCTTGTTCCCGGGGGGCAAGAGACCTTGCTGGATGTAGAAGTGGATCGCCTGCCGGCCGAGCCCGGTGAGCTCGCACAGGTCCTTCATCTTGTAGGGGTGCGGATCGGGCGACGCGGCCGCGACGGCGGGCTCGCCCATCAGCGCACCTCCAGGCGGACGGGCCCGAGCGGCCGGGTCGAGCACGCGAGGACGAAGCCCTCGTCGCGCTCGCGCTCGGTGAGGCAGTTGGGCTCGTCCATCACGACCTCGCCCTCCGTGAGCTTGCACTTGCACGCGGCGCAGCCACCCATCGCGCACGAGAAGGGCATCGCGACGCCCGCGGCGAGGCCCGCCTCGAGCAGCGTCTGCCCTGGCGCGACGGGCGCGATCGCGTCGCGGCCACCGGCGCGGACGCGCATCGTGACCGGCTCGGTCGGGAGCGCGGCGCTCGCCGCGGGCGCGTCCTGCGGGGAGCGGAAGCGCTCCTCGAAGATCGTCTCGGGGGCGACGCCCCGCGCGAGCAGCAGCGCGCGCGCGCCATCCATCATCGGCGCGGGCCCACAGAGGTAGTAGGCGCGGTCGTCACCCTCGCCGAGGCGGTCGAGCCACGCGCCGAGCACGCTCGCGTCGAGCCGGCCGGAGAGCCCCGCCCAGCCCTCGGGCGGATCCTCGAGCGCGAGCTCGAGTGACAAGGTGTCGTGCGACCGTGCGAGCGACTCGAGCCGGTCCCGGAAGATCACGTCCGATTCGCGGCGGTTGCCGTAGAGGAGGTGCACGCGCACGTCGTCGCGCGAGCGGAGCTGGGTCTCGGCGATCGACGCGATCGGGGTGATCCCCGAGCCCCCCGCGATCATGACGAGCTCCCGCGCGCCGCTCGCGACGAAGGTGCCCGACGGACCGAGCGCGAGCAGCACGTCGCCGGCCGCCACGGCATCGTTGAGGTGGTGCGAGGCGCGCCCGCCCGCGACGCGCTTGACGGTGATGGTCGCGGCGGGCCCGTCGAGCGGCGAGCTCGACAGCGAGTACGCGCGGCGGAGCGGGCGCCCGTCGACCTCGAGGTGCAGCGTGAGGAACTGGCCCGCCTCGAAGCCGAGCCGCGATCCGTCGGCCTCGGCCACGCGCAGCGTCACCGCGTCGGCGGTCTCGCGGGCGACGGCCTCGACCCGGAGGGGACGCGGCGCGAGCCCCGCCCGAGGGGGGGGGACCACGCTCGGGTAGCGGCTCGGGCCCTTGCGCTCGACCCCCGGTGGGCGCTTCTGTCCCCGCAGATCGCGGCCGATCCACGCGAGATCGGTCCGCAGGGTGTTCCAGCGCCGCTCGAGGCGCCGCGCCATCGTCTCCATGCGCCGGAGTCTGTGGGCGGCTCCCCGGCGCGTCAAGTGGAGCTATACACTTTATGCTCGTGGTCCCGTCGCGTCGTCGTCTCGCATGCGGTCCACGAGCGTGTGCTCGCTGAACGAGAGGCGGCGCCACATCACGTAGATGCCCGCGGCCACGAGGATCGGGACCACGTTCACCACGAGCCGCGCGGTCGTCGGCATCGTGTACGCGGCGATCGCACCGGCGAGACCGACCGCGGCCACCGCGAGGAAGCCGCGGTGCACGATGGCGAGGAGCGCGATCAGCATCGTGATCAGCACGAGATCGTGCTGGATGATCGTGAGGCCGGAGTGACCCGCGACGAGCGCGAGGACCCGGTGCAGCGTCACGCCACCGAAGCACGCGAGGACGGTCCACGTGGTGAACCGGTTGACGAGGTTGGCGAAGAGCCGGCGGCGCATCGCGAGCGCGCTCAGGCCGATGGGGACCATGAGCGCGACGGCGAGCGCGAGGAGGAAGCCCGGGCGCCCGGGCTCGTTGCCGCTGCGCGAGGCGAGGACGGCGACCGCGGCTGCGGTCAGTACGCCGACGATGAGGACCATGATCGCGCGCCGCGACTCGCGCCCGACCGCGAGGTCGCGCTCGCGCGCCAGGGCCTGGACGTGGCGGCGTGCGCGCTCCTCGTCGCCGCGCCGCGCCTCGAGCTCTTCGAGGCGCGCCGCGAGCGTCGGATCGAGGCGCTCGCCCGCGCGCTCCGCGAGCCGCCGCGCGGCCGGCAGGTTCCCCAGCGCGAGCTGGCACCGCAGCATCGGCTCGACCACTGCGTCGAGGCCCTCGCGGGCGGCGGGGCTCTCGCTCCACAGCTCGAGGGCGCTCCGGAACCGGTGGCTCACGCGCTCGAGCGTCTCGAGCAACGCCGCGTGATCCGGCTCGCCCCCTTCGAGGATGGTCCGCGCGTCCGTCAGCTCGACGTGCGCGCTCGCGGCGAGCTGCGCGGCGCTCCGGTGCGCCAGCCACGCGCGCAGCGCGGCGCCGACCGCGGCGGCGCGGGGGTAGCGCTCCGTCGGATCGAGGGCGCACGCACGCTCGCAGATCGCGACCAGCTCGGCGGGGAGACCGTCGGGCTCGATCCGCACGGGCCGGGTCGCGCGGACCATCGCGGCCACGGCGCCGCGGCCGCCGTGCGGTGGACGGCCCGTCAAGACCTCGTGCAGGATACCGCCGAGCAGGTACACGTCGGAGCGCACGTCGACGCTCCGCGGATCCGTGACCATCTCGGGAGCCATGTAGGCGGGCGTCCCGACGAGGAAGTCCTCGCGGCCGGCCTCGTCGAGCGCGATCGCCACACCCCAGTCGACCACGTAGACCTCGCCCACGTCGCCGAGCATCACGTTCTCGGGCTTGAGATCGCGGTGGACGATCCCCGCGCGGTGCGCGTGCTCGACCGCCTCGCACACGCGGAGCAGCGTCTCGATCGGCGCGACGAGCGCGCCCTCGTCGCGCCGCTCGAGCGCGGCGAGGCGGTCCTTGAGCGCCTCGCCGCGCACGCGCTTCATCACGACGACGGGCCCGACGCCCGGAGCTTCGCCGATCGCGTGCACCGGGACGACGCCGGGGTGCTCGAGCTGGCCCATCAGCCGCGCCTCGCGCAGGAGCGCCGCGCGATCGGTCGGGCTCGCGCCGCCGTCGCGGAGGCTCTTGAGGGCGACGTCGCGATCGAGCGCGCGCTGCCGCGCCCGGTGCACGACGCCCATGCCGCCCTCGCCGATGGGCTCGAGGAGGCGATACTCGTGCTCGGTCGCGTCGCCGACGGTGATCGACGGAAGCGCTGCGCGCGCGGCGACCTCGGCCGCCGCCGACCGATCGAGCGCGTCGCGCCCGAGGGTCTCGCTCGCGCTGGGGCGCGCGCCGCGCAGGCGCGCCGCGAGCGTTTGTTCGATGGGTACACTCACTGCGTGCGGGAGGTGTGTGCGCGGTTCGCGCGGACGCTAGGGTGACGCGCAGACGCAAGGCGTGCACGTCCTACGAGCGAGGCTCGTCGCCGAAGAGCGTGCCGAGCTCGAGCTCGATCGCCTCGAACGGCTCGGCGCGCACGATCTCGCCACGCTCCGCGCTCAGCCGCGTCACGTACCCTTCCTCACTCCAGCGCAGGACGGTGAGCGTCGCGTCGCGCGGATCGACCAGCCAGTAGTAGGGCACACCGTGCGCGTGGTAGAGGCGGAGCTTGCGGATCCGGTCCTGGTTCGCGTGGCTCGGCGACACCACCTCGCAGACCCAGTCGGGTCGGATCGCGATGACGGCCCCCGTCGGTCGTTCGGGGCAGCGTTCGCGCCGCCAGCCCGCGACGTCGGGCCGCACGATGGTGCCTTCGGCGAGCGCGACCTCCGGCTCGGCATAGATCCACCAGCCGCCCCGGCCGCCGCCGCCGGACCCGCGATGGAAGGGCCCTCGCAGCGCGCCGATCACGCCGCCCTGCGCGTCCGCGTGCTCGCCGCTGGGCGAGGCCTTGCGGACGAGGTCCCCGTCGATCAGCTCGTGGAACCGCTCGTCCTCGGGGATCGCGAGGAACGCCTCGACGGTGGCCGTTCCCGACGCCGCGGGGCCCGTGGTCATCGCCCGTCACCGTACGCCGCGTGCAGAGTGGGGTGCAACGCGCTTCGAGACCAGAGCATAGGTGCGCCTCCGGAGCCCGCTGCGCGGTCTCCTTCGGCGGCTCCGCGAGCCCGCCGCGCGGTCTCGCTCTGCTCGTCGCGGGGCCCCGGGGCGGGGTCGCGGATGGCGGGGGGGGGCCCCCGGGCCGGGGCGCCGCCCCCCCGCGGGGCCCCGCCGGGGGCGCCGCGCCCGG
>JAYRVK010000404.1:0-2015 GCA_041918555.1 Sandaracinaceae bacterium | reverse complement strand
GGTCGGCGCGGGCGCGGGCGCGAGCACCGCGAAGCTGAGCGTCCTCGCGCGCGCGGCGGGCGCGCGCCTGCACGTGTTCGACACGTTCCGCGGGATCCCTGAGAACGAGGAGCGACACCGGCTGCTCGACGGCACGCCGCTCCGCTTCGCGAAGGGCGCGTTCCGCGGCCGGCTCGGGGCGGTGAAGCGGCGCGTGGCCGAGCACGGTGTCATCGAGGTTTGCACCTTCCACAAGGGGCTCCTCGAGGACACGCTGCCGCGCTTCGACGGGCCCGTGGACGTGGCGCTCCTCGACGTGGATCTCGTCGCGTCGACCCGCGCCGCCGTCCGCGAGCTCTATCCGCGCCTGCGCCCCGGCGGCGCGCTCGTGTCGCAGGACGGACATCTCCGCGCGACGCACGACGCGTTGTCGGACGAGGCGTTCTGGCGCGACGAGGTCGGTCGCGCTCGACCGCTCATCGAGGGCCTGGGTCTGAAGAAGCTCCTCGTGATCCGCGCGCCGAACGAGTAGCTAGCTGGCCGGGTGCTGTTCCTCAGGGTCGTCGGGCGCGGGCACGCCTTCCGGCGGCGGCGCCGTCTCGGGCGCGGCGACCGGCTCGGTGGGCGCGGCCGCCTCGGGCGCGGGCGCCTCCACCGGCTCTGCCTCGACCGGCGCGGGCTCGATCGGCGCCTCTTCCACCGGCGCCGCCTCGGGCTCGTCCACCGGCTCCGCCTCGCCCTGCAGCGCCGCGGGGACCCGGGCGCGCTCCGCGTACACGACGATCTCCTGGCCCGCGCGCAGCGACTCGCTCCGCGCGATCTGGTTGATGCGCACGAGCGAGCTCACCGCGATCCCGAAGCGGCGCCCGATCGAGGTGAGCGTGTCGCCGGACTGCACGGCGTAGCGGAACCGCACGCGGCCGGCCTGCCCCTCGTGGTACGCGAAGAACTCCTCGGAGCCGACGGTGAGGACGCGGACCTCCTCGGGGGTCAGCACGATCGCGCGCGTGAGGTCGAGCGAGGGCGCGACGAAGAGCTGCAGGTACATGCCGGACTGCAGGCGCGCGTGCGGATCGATCGAGTTCCAGCGCCGAGCGTCGTCGACCGAGACGCGGAAGAACCGCGCGATCGACTCGATGCGATCGTGCGGGACCACGCGATAGAAGATCCGGTGCCGGCCCTCGACGCGCGTCGGCCCCGCGGGGAGCGAGATCACGACGGGCTCGGCAGGCCGCTCGGCACGCGGTCGCTCCGCGGTGACCGGCGCGAGGAGCACCATTCCCGGCCCGATGTCCTGGTCGGGCTCGAGCTCGTTCAGCTCCCGCAAGCTCGCCTCCGTGACACCCCGCTCCCGCGCGAGGTCGCCGAGCGTCTCCCCGAACCGCACCACGTGCGGCCGCTCGATGGGGTGCCGGGGCTGGAGGCGCGCCCAGCGCTCGGCGAAGCCGTCGATCCCCTCCGCCGGGACGTTGACGCGACGGGTCTCGCGGCCGGGCGGCGTGCGGCCGCGCCGCAACGACGGGTTGAGGCGCCGGATCGTCTCGAGGTCCGTGCCCGCCGCGCGCGCGACCAGCCCGAGCGAGACGCCACCTTGGACCTCGACGCTCTCCCACGCGACCGGCGGCTCGAGCTCGAGGTCGCCCAGACCGAAGCGCTCGCGGTTGTGCGCCACGATCGCGCACGCGAGGATCTTCGCGACGTAGAGGTTGGTCTCGAACGGGAGGCCCGCCTCGAGGTGCGAGAGCTCCCAGTAGTCGTTCGTGTTGTACTTGCGGATGGCGCGCAGGAGCGCGCCGTAGCCCATGTTGTAGGCCGCGAACGCGAGCTCCCACGTGCCGAACCGCTCGTGGAGCATCCCGAGGTAGCGCCCCGCGGCGGCGGTCGAGGCGCGGGGATCGAGGCGCATGTCGACCCAGTGGTTGATGGTCAGCCCCAGCTCCTCGCCCGTCCCGGGCACGAACTGCCACATCCCCGCGGCGCCCGCGTCCGAGCGCGCGTACGGATCGAAGCCGGACTCGACCATCGCCACGAAGATG
>JAYRVK010000403.1:0-9896 GCA_041918555.1 Sandaracinaceae bacterium | reverse complement strand
GGGGTGGGCTCGCGCCGCACGCAGGAACTCCGCGGTGGGCTGCTCGGCACCGCCCCCTTCCACTGGAGCGGCGACCGCCCCGAGATGATCGACATCATGGACGACGTGTTCCGCGCGCGGATGGGGGGCGGCTCACCGACCGACGAGCAGATGGAGGCGGTCGGGCTGTGGATCGATCAAGTCGCGTTGCCCCCCGTCGAGCCTGCGGACGCCCTCGCCACCGAGGGCAGCGCGGTCTTCATGCGCGCCGGCTGCGCGGAGTGTCACTCCGGCGCGATGGGGACCAACAACGGCTTCGCCGACTTCGGCCGCGGCGAGCTCCAGGTCCCGCCGCTCGCCGGGGTCTCGTTCCGGGGCCCGTGGATGCACGACGGCTGCGCGAGGACGCTCGAGTCGACGGTGCTCGGTTCCTGCGCCGGCGACGAGCACAGCGTGGACCTGCCCGCCCGCGAAGCGGACGCCCTCGTCGCGTACTTGCGGACCCTCTGACGAGCTCGCCGCCCTCAGGCGACGATCACGCGGTAGAGCGCCTCGGCGCGCTTGGCGCTGAGCGGTCGGAGCAGGCGGTACTCCTGGCGCGCGAGGTCGACCTGCCCGAGCCGCCAGCGCAGCGCGCCGATCGTGTAGCGCACGTCGGGATCCGAGGGCGCGCGCTGGCGCACCTCTTCCCACGCCTGCGCCGCCTCGGTGACGCGGCTCGCGTGCTCGTAGAGGTTCGCGAGCGCCCGCAACAAGGCTTCCTCTCGTACACCACCGGCGCGCGCCGCCTCGTACTCGAGCAGCGCCTCGTTCGTCGCGCCCGTGTGGTGGTAGCTCGCCCCGAGCCAGTAGCGCGTGGTCGGGTTGGTGCTGCCGTTCTTGAGCGCCATGCGCAGCGCCCCCGCGGCCTCCTCGTAGCGCCCCGCGAGCATGTACGCGTAGCCGAGCGTCTCGCGCGTGCCGGGGTCGGACGGGCGCGAGCTCACCGCGGCCTCGAGCGCCTCGACCGCGTCCGGGATGCGGCCCAGATCGATCAGGCACCGCCCCCGCGAGAGGTGCGTCTCCGCGTCGTGCGGCTCGGCCTCGAGCGCCCTGTCGTAGGCGCGGATCGCCTCGTCCTTGCGGTTCATCGCGCGGAGCACGTCGCCGCGCCCGCGGTGGGCGGCGGCGTCTCCGTCGTAGATCGTGAGCGCGTGATCGAAGGCCCGGAGCGCGAGCTCGTAGTCCTCGCGCAAGAGGCGCGCCTTCCCGGAGAGCAGGAACGCGTCGATGTTCCCGGGCCCGAGGCGCGAGGCCTCGTCGAACGCCTTGGCCGCGTCGACCAGGCGGCTCTGCGCGAGGTACGCCTGGCCCGCGCCGAGCCACCCGTCGACGAGCTCGGGGTCGCCGGCGAGCGCCTTCTCGAAGCTCGCCGCCGCCTCCGCGTGGTTGCCCGCCTCCGCGAGCGCACGCGCCCGCGTGACGAGGAGGTGCGGGTGGTTCGGGTCCGCGCGCAGGCCCCGCATCACCGCGCTCTCGATCGCGGCGTGGTTCCCCGTCGCGTCGTAGGCGCGCACGAGCTCCCAGTAGAGCTCCGCGTCGTCGGTGATGTGCCGCGCCGCGCCCTCGAGCGTGCGCGCCGCGTCCTCGAACTCCCCGTCGTCGAGCTGCAGGACCCCGAGCCGGCGCGACGCGTCGTGCAGGCCCGGGTCGATCCGGAGCGCGTCCTCGAAGCACTTGCGCGCGCGCTCCTCGTCGCCGAGCTCGATCAGCACGAGCCCGAGATCGCGGCGCACCTCGCCGTGGTCCGGCGCGACGTCGACCGCGCGCTCGAGCTCCTCGAGCGCGTCCTTCACGCGGCCCGCGCGCCGGTACGTGGCCGCGAGCTCGCGCCGCGCGTCGAGGTGCGTCGGCTGGAGCTCGAGCACCTTGCGGAACGCCTTCACCGCCTCGCCGTCCTGGTTCGCCCTCACGAGCGCGAGCCCCGCGCCGTGGAGCGCCTCGACGTGCTCGGGGTGCTTCTCGAGGACGCGCTTGAACGAGGCCGCCGCGTCGTCGGGCCGGTCGAGCGCGAGGTACACGTGCCCGAGGGCCGCGCCGGGCGCGGGATCGTCGCCGCTGAGCCGCGCCGCGTGCCGGAGCGCGCGCATCGACTCCTCGAGATCGCCGAGCAGGCGGTACGCCTCGCCCGCGAGGGTGTACGCGGCGCCGTAGTCGGGGCGCACGCGCGTCGCCTGCCGGAGCGCGGCCGACGCCTGCTCGGGCGCCTTCTTCTTCAGCCACACCTGGCCGAGCCGATACCAGGCCTCCGCGTGATCGGGCGAGCGCTCGACCACCGACTGGTACTCGCGCGTCGCGTCGTCGAGATCGCCGCGCTCCTGGTGGCACTTGGCGAGCGCGAAGCGCCCCTCGACATGGCCCTCGTCGAGCGCGAGGCACTGCTTGAGCGACTCGATCGCCTTGTCCATCCGGCCCATGTGGGCGAGCGCGTAGCCGAGCTCCGCGTGCAGCGCCGGATCCTCGGGCGCGATCCAGATGGCCTGCTCGAACGCCTCGAGCGCCTCGGAGTGCCGGCCGATCGAGACCTGCAGCGCCCCGAGCAGCCCGTGCAGCGTCGCGTCGTTCGGCCGCAGCCGCAGCGCGGCGTGCACGGCCTCGATCGCGTCGTCGGAGCGCCCGAGGTCGCGGAGCAATTCGCCTTGCAGGCGCAGGATCTCGAGATCGTCGGGCGCGAGGACCCTCGCTTCGTCGAGCGCCTTGCTCGCCTGTTGATCGCGTTTCAGCACGCGGAGCACGCGCGCGAGCTCGATGAAGAGCTTCGGAACCTCGGCGTCGACGCGGATGCCCTTCTCGAACGCCGCGACCGCCTCCTCGTGCCGGTCGAGCGACGCGAGCACCTGCCCCTTGAAGAGGAGGGTCTCCGCCGTGGGCTCGAGCTGCTCGGCCTCGCCGAACGCCTCGAGCGCCTCGACGTAGCGCCGCAGCGAGCGCAGCGAGAGGCCGAGGCCCCGGTGGCTCGCCTGGCGGTTCGGCTGGATCGCGATCGCGGCCTTGTACGCGTCGACCGCGGCCTCGTGCTCGCCCAGGTGGCGCTTGGACTCGCCGAGGTGGAAGTGCGCGGGCTCCATCCGTGGGTTGAGCTCGATCGCCCTCTCGAACGGCTGCACCGACTCCCAGTGCTCGCCGTGCTCGAAGTGGTGCGCCGCGAGCGCGTAGTGCACGCCCGCGACCTCGGGCTGCAGGCGCACCGCGTGGCGCAGCGCCTTGGTCGCCTCCTCCGCGCGGCCGAGCGCGCGGTAGGACTCGCCGAGGTGCGAGAAGGCGAGGGCGTAGCCCTTGTCGAACTCCGTCGCGTGCTCGAGCACCTCGACGGCCTCGCGGTGCCGGCCGAGCTTCGCCAGCGTCTTGCCGCGCCCGTCGAGCGCGAGGATCTCGTCGCCGCTCTTCTCGAGCGCGCGCTCGAAGGCCTCGAGCGCGGCCTCGTAGCGGCCGAGCCGGAAGAGCGGTTCGCCCCAGCGGCGCAGCGCGATCGCGTCGTCGGGCTTGCGGTTCACGCACTCCTCGAACGACGTCGCGGCGTCCTCGTCGAGCTCGATGAGCTCCTGCTGCTCCGCCATCAGGAACCAGATCGCGGCCTGCTCGCGGTCCACCTCGATCGACTTGCGGTAGAAGCGCACTGCGTCAACGTGTTTTCCTTGCTGCGCGCAGGCCCACGCGAGCGCCTCGAGCACGTCGGTCCGCCGCTCCGCGAGGTCGTGCGCCTTCAGCAGCGCGGCCACCGCGGCGGGCCAGTCCTGCCGCTTGCTCTCTGAGATCCCGAGCCGGTACCAGAGCTCGTCGTCCTTCTCGAAGAACGGCGCGGCGAGCCCGTAGAGCTCCGAGGCGCGGTCGTGGTTCCCGGTCGCCGCGTACGCGTCGCCGCCCTCGTAGAGCGAGGCCGCGTGATCGGGCTGCTGCTCGATCACGCGCTCGAACGCCTGCGCGGCCTCCGCGTGCTTGCCGACGAGGTTCTGCGTGTGCCCGCGCCAGTACCACGCCTCGAACAGATCCGGCTTGTGCTGGGTCGCGGCCGCGAACCCGATCGACGCGGGCCCGAGGTTCCCCTTCTCGAGGTGCGCGATCCCGAGCTGGTAGTGGGCGAGCCCGTAGTCCGGCTTGAGCGTGACGGCCTTCGTGAGGTGCTCGATCGCGGGGTCGAGCTGCTCCGCGTTCCAGTAGGCCTTGCCGATGAAGTAGCGCTTCACCGGGTCGCTCGGCGCGACGAGGAGCTGCGTCTTCAAGTTGTCGATCTGACCGAGCGCCTTGGCCTTGTCGCCGGGCGTGCGGTCGAAGGTGTACTTCCGTTCGGTCATCGGGCTCCCCGAGGGCTGGCGGGAGGCCGATCCTAGGCGGGCGCGCTGCGGATCACCAGCGCGATGCTGCCGTCGCAAACCGACGGTGCGCACCCCGCGCCCAGAGTGCGATCGTTCCGTCGTGACCACCCTCGCGTGGATGGGCCTGTCCCTCGCTCTCGCGCTCGTCGCGTTCGTCCTGCTCGGGATGCGCGTCGCGTTCCCTCATCATCGGAAGCTCGCGGGCCTCGTCTGGGCGCTCGGGTGGATCCCGCTCGGGGTCTCGGTCGCGCAGCACCGCGCCGAGCTCGAGACGCAGGGCGCCGCGCTCGCGTCGGTCGTGCAGGGCCACGAGCTGCACCTCGCGCTGGCCGCGCTGCTCCTCGGGCTCGGCTACCTCGTGCGCGTGCTCTTCCCCTCGTCGCCCGGCGCCGCGCCCGAGCTCGACGCGGGGGAGCTCACGGCGCGCGTCGACGCGGACCTCGCGCAGCTGCGCTACCTGCACGACAAGGTCGAGGCCGCGACGGTCGCGCTCACCGAGAGCGGGCTGCACGCGACGCCGGGCCGAGCCCTGGCCGCCGCCGACGAGGGGCGCCTGCGCGCGCGGTGGGCGGCCTTCGTCGAGGCGACCTTCGAGCTCGACGTGCTCAAGGCCGAGTATCGCGCCTTCTACTCCGTGAGCGCCGTGCGCCAGCCCCGGATCCACGCGCGCTGCTTCCTCGTCGCGTACGCCGCCTACGTCGCCGAGTACCGCGCGGGCATGCTCGTCACCCGCTGGGTCGGCGAGGACGGGACGCTGCGGACGATCCTCGACGAGGCCAACCCCGCGTTCGATCTCCCCGCCGACAGCTACCTCGCGCTCCAGCGGCGCAGCATGCACCCCGAGACGCTGCTGCGGCTGAACGCGGGCCGCGCCTACCTCCGGCTCGTCGAGGACCGCGTGCGCTCGGAGCCGGCGTTCCTCCGCACCAAGGCGTACCTCGCGGACATCGAGGCGGTCGTCGACGAGGCTCCGCACGTGTTCGCCGACAACCCGCTCGACTACCTCGAGCGCGTCGCCTTCGACCTCTGGTTCCCCGTCCAGAAGAAGGTCACGCAGGGCCTCAGCGCGGTCCACGTCCCGAGCCGCGAGCACTACATCGGGGTCGAGGCGCTGCGCGCCGCGGCGCCGCGGCTCGAGCCCGGAGACATCCTCCTCACGCGCCGGGAGTGGCACCTCACCAACCTCGGCATCCCCGGCTACTGGACGCACGCCTCGCTCTACACGGGCACCCTCGCCGAGCTCGACGCGTACTTCTCGGACCTCGACGGACCGAGCGCGTCGGCGCGCCTCGCGGCGCTCCGGCCCGACGTCCACGCGTCGATGTCCGCGCCGGGCGAAGAGGGCAACGCGATGTGCGTCGTCGAGGCGGTGACCAAGGGCGTGAAGGTGAGCCCCCTCGAGAGCGCGGGGAGCGCGGACGCGTTCGCGGCGCTGCGACCGAACGTCGGCAAGGCCGACAAGCGCGCGGCGGTCCTCACCGCGCTCGGGCACGTCGGCAAGCCCTACGACTACAACTTCGACCTCGCGACCGACGGTGCGATCTTCTGCTCCGAGCTCGTGCACCAGGCCTACCACGCGGCCGCGGGCTTCGAGCTCGTGCCCGAGGTGGTCAACGGCCGCCTCATGCTCTCGCCCAACGCGATCTGCGAGAAGCTCGAGCGCGACGACGGTCAGCTCGCCCACGTCGTCTTCCTCGACGGGCTCGATCAGGGGCGCGTGGAGGAGCGCGACGCGGCCGCGCTGCGCGCGAGCTGCCGCCGCCCGAAGTGGCACATCCTCTTCGCGGAGTGAGCCGGCGCTCGCGCGGTGCGGCTCAGATCAGCGGCGCGGAGCAGTCCTCGACGGTGATCGGATCGAACGAGATCGACCACTCGAAGATGTAGCCGTTGTCGATCGGCCAGAGATCCGTGACCGAGAGCGTCCACGCGCCGTTGAGCGGCGCGCCGATCAGGGCCGACCAGTCGTCCGACGCCGCGTAGTCGCCCGGCGGCATCATGTCGGCGCTGCCACCGAGCAGGCACTCGGGGGCGCTGTCCAACGCGCCGCCCGCGTTCGCGTAGTCGAGCATCGCCTGGCGCGTCGCGGTGGGGGTCCAGCAGTAGCGCGCGCCGGTCCCGGGCGACGGAGTGCCCGCGTCGTCGCAGTCGTTCGCCTGGCCGAGGTAGATCTCGCCGCCCTCTTGGCCGAGGAACCGGTTGAGGCGGACCTGCGCGCCGTTCGGGGCCTCGAGGGTGATCTCGAGGTCGCGGATCCACGAGTGCTCCATCGTCACGCAGAGCGAGCGGATGTCGCTCACCGCGTCGAACGTGGCGCCGCCGAACCCGATGAAGTTCAGCGTCGAGCGGTAGGACTCGCGGCACTCCTGCGTGGTCCCGAGGAGCCCCTCGATGGTGAAGCAGCGCTGGCCCGTGGGGCAGTCCGAGTCGGCCGTGCAGTCGCTCTCGCCGACTCCGTCGGGGAGCGCGAGCGGCGAGCCCAGCGCGGTGTCGACCTCGCCGCAGATGGGGCAGCTGCCCACGCCGGAGCACGCGATGTCCGAGCAGTCCCACCGGAAGTTGCAGTTGTTGTCGAGCCCGTCGGAGCAGGTCTCGGGCGTGCCTTCCGTCGAGGGCACGCACCCCGCGGCGTCGAACGGGAAGCTCGAGCCGCCGTCGAAGCCGAAGCCGCCACCGTCACCCGGACGGCCGGTCGGGCCGCCCCTCACCGCACACGCCGACATTCCGAGAGCGACGAGGAGAACGAAAGACGACCTGACCATGGCGAACACCTCGCTGAGCACGGGAAGGTGCCGCCGGACCGACGCGCGGTCAACCGAGGCCGTGCGTTGACCTCGACGAGCACGACGCGCAGCCCGCTCTGCGCGATACTCGTCGAGGGAGGGTGGGCCATGACGCGCTGGGGCTGGCTCGCGATCGGGTTGCTCGTGGGCTGCGACGGGGGCGGGGGCGGGGGGGACGCGGGCCTCGCGATCGGGACGCACATCGTCGCGGCCGAGGGCGGCGCGGTCGCGAGCGCGGATGGAATCTTCACGCTCATCGTCCCGCCGGGCGCGCTCGCCGAGGACACGACGTTCACGGTCGCGCGCCTCGCGGGCGCCGACGTTCCGGTGGACGCGCTCGACGGCGCGTACCGTGTCGAGCCGTCGGGCACCGTGTTCGCGATCCCCGCGGTCGCGGTCTTCGCGTACGCGGCGAGCCCGCCGTTCGGCGACGCCGCGGTGTCGGTGCGCGTGCGTTCGGGCGACGTGATCGAGGCGCCCGGCGTCTCCGCGATGATCGGGTCGAGTGACGGGAGCACGCACGCGCTCGCCGAGGTCGAGCATCTGAGCGACTTTTGGCTCCGGTCGTACGGTGACGCCTTCATCGAGCGCCGCGCCGAACGCTCCGCGCAGGTCGGGGTGCCGTATCGAGAGGCCCGCACTTCGACGGTGGACGAGCTGAACGGTACGGACACCCCGGTACGGCTCTGGCTCGGCGTGGGGACCAGCGCGCCTGCCATCCTGGCCGTGACGGGACCGACCGAGTGGAGCCCGGTCGAAGACCTGCTCCCCGTGATCTCGCGAGACGCACTGCTCGAGTACCGCGAACGCCATGCCATGGATCTCCCGGCGCTCTCCGGCCGCTACGGTCCCGCGCTGGAGCTGCTGCCCGGACAGAGTGGGCGGATCATCGGCGGGGAAGCCGAATGGACGTGTCTCACCCCTGGTCGTGCTGTCGAGGTCAGCGCGTACTTCGAAGCGCTCGATGCCTCCGGCGGCACCGAAGGATCGCTGCAGATGGTGGTCTGGCTTCGTGACGTCGAGTGCGTGGAGACCGCGCGTCCGCCCGCCGGCGAAGCGCGCGTTTCCAGCGTGCAGCCCGCCATGCTCGTCGGCGACACCTTCGTCGCGTCGGGCCCCGAGACGATCGAAGTCGATCTGATCGCGTACGAGGACAGCATCTTCTCGCAGCTCACGACGGTCTCCGACGGGAGCTACTTCTTCGAGGGCGTCGTCGACCTGCGCACGAGGGCCGACTCGCCGCCCGAGGTGCGCATCACGACCGAGTGGCAGGAGATCGCTGCCGCGGTCGTCGAGGGCTACTACGTCGCTACCTTCGTCGACCCGAGCAGCCCGCTCTTCGGGCCGATGGATACGGTCACCTGGTCGGCGGGGGCGGCCGAGGTGACGACGCCCGCGCCGCCGAACCGGATCTCGATCCTGGACGAGATCGAGATCACGCCCGCGCCGCCCGGCGGGACCCTCGAGGAGGTCTGGCTCTGGGCCGTCCCCGACAGTGTCCACATCGTGGTCGTAGACGGCGCCGTGCGACCGGAGTCGGGTGGGCCGCTCAGCCCGATGACCTACCGGATCGCGGTCAACGACCTGGAGATCGATGGCTCGCGCCGCACGGGCCCTCTCTTCGGTCCGTCGTTCTCTGCCGGGCTCGAGGCGCATGGCTTCGTTCCGGATGGACTGCTCGACATCGGGCTCTGCACCGCGCAGAGAAACGAGACGATCTTCCCGACGGTCGCTCCGATCGACTTCGAAGCGTGCCGGATGATCCGCGTGCGCGTCTCCGACCTCGTCCCGCCCCCGCCGGGAAGCGCGACCACGAGCGACTGCGCGGCGCTGCCCGCGACGTTCGGACCGCTCGACCCGGGCGGGACGGATCCTCGGGTCGCGGTGGTCTGCGTCGACGACGCGGACGGGTTCTGCTTCGTGAGCAACGACGTCGGCGAGGACACGCCGCTCGGCGCGGACCAATGCGCCGCCCCCGACCGCGCCCTCCTCCTCTACCCGAACCGCACGACCGGTGAGCCGAACGCGTGCCGGATCGACGAGGGGTGGCGCCCGCTCTGGAGCTCGCGCGGGCTCTACACGCCGAACCACTGCATGGAAGAGGGCGGCGCGATCGGCGAGCCGCACTTCTTCGAGATCGAGCGCGTCGCCGACGGCGCGCGGCGCCGCGCGCACTTCCGCGCGACCGGGCCCGGCACCGTCGAGGTCCTCTCCGTCGAGCGCGATCCGAGCGGGCCCTACCCGCCCTTCGCCGCGCAGCACTCGTGCCGCGGGACGCCGCTCACGTTCCCCCCGTCGTCGAGCCGGGGCCGCGCGCACGCGACGATCCAGCTCGACAACAGCAGCGCCTGCGCGCCCTGCTTGATCACGGGCGACTGGGTCGCGACGCCCGAGCTCGAGACGAGCTGCCCCGACATCGGGGAATTCGAGCTCTACTACTCGGCGACGGCGGGGCGCGTGGCGCGCTTCACGACCGCGGAGGCCTCGGAGACCTGGTCCGTGGAGTCGGCGTCGGCGGGCACGCTCGTCCCGCCGCGCGAGGTGCGGGACTTCCCGGCCGACGTCGACGTCACGGCGGTGGTGACCGACGGGGCCACGCGATGGCAAGTCGTCTTCCGCCATACGAGCGGCGACACCTTCGTGGTGTCGTCCGTCGTCCGGCTCTGAAGGACCGTCGACTAATCGCGTCGGCGATGGATCGCGGACGGAGTGAGGAGCGCCTCCGAAGCCCCGCTGCGCGGGTCTTCTACGGCGGCTCCGCGAGCCCGCTGCGCGGTCTCGCTTC
>JAYRVK010000402.1:0-8101 GCA_041918555.1 Sandaracinaceae bacterium | reverse complement strand
GAGGCGCGGGCCGCCGCCGAGCACGAGGCGCGGGCGCGGGCCGAGGCGGAGGTGCGGGCGCGGGCCAAGGCGGCGGAGGAGGCGAGGGCCCGGCAGCTCGCGGAGGCCAAGGCCGCCGTCGAGGCGAAGGCCGCGGGCGCCGCGCGGGCCGCGGCCGAGGCGAAGGCCGCGGCGCTGGCCAAGGCGGCGGCCGAGGCCGAGCGCACCATCCAGCGCCGCCCCGCGGAGAGCGCGCGCGACGCCGCGGAGCGCCTGCGCGCGGAGATGGAGCGTCGCCACGGGGCCAAGAAGCCGGCACAGGACGACGCGCGCCCCCGCCTCGACGCGGAGCGCCTGTTCGAGGAGGGCCGGCGTGCGCTCGGCGCGAACGCGCTCGACAAGGCCCGCGACGCCTTCGAGAAGGCCGTCGTGCTCATGCCCGACGCCGCCGAGTACCGCCTGCACCTCGCGTGGGCGCGCTACCTCGCGACCGAGGACGACATCCACCGCCGCGTGTTCGAGAACGAGCTGCGCACCGCGGTGCTCGAGGCGCTCCAGCAGGATCGGCGGATGGGCTTCGCCCACTACGTCCAGGGCCGGCTCTTCCTCGTCGACGAGGACCTCGCCGGCGCGGAGCGCGCGTTCAAGAACGCGTCGCGGCTCGACAAGAGCCATGTCGATTCGCAACGCTACTTGCGCCTCGTCCAGCGCCGGCTCGGCCGCTGACGACGCGCTTGGAACGAACCGCGTTCACCCTTACGCTCCGCGCCGTGCGAACGAGCTGCACGTGCGCCGCGGTCCTCGCGGCGCTGTTCCTCCGGCCCGGGATCGCCCGCGCGGGCGGCTTCGAGGTGCCCGACCAGAGCGCGGTCGCGGGCGCGGCCGGCGGGACCGGCACCGCGCGCCGCGGCGACCCCTCGAGCGCGTGGTACCAGCCCGCGGAGACCGCGGACGGCCGCGGCTTCCGCGGCGGCCTCGGGATCCTCCTCGCGATCCCGACGATCTCCGCCGAGGGCCTCGAGGACCCGATGGAGACGGCGAGCACCGCGACCGCCGTCTCGCCGCCCCCGCACCTCCACCTCTCGTACTCCGAGAACGAGTGGGCGGTCGGCGCGTACCTCGGCCTCTCGCACGGCTCGAGCGTGAGCTGGCCCGAGGGCTGGTGGGGCCGCTTCGAGTCGATGCAGACGGGGATCCTCGGGATCCGGGCGCAGCCGTTCTTCGCGCTGCGCCTCGGCGGCGAGCGCGGCCTGATCGAGGGCTTCCCCGACATCCGCGTCTCGATCGGCCTGCACGTCGACACCGTGCGCGTCGAGCAGCAGCGCGCGCTCGACTTCATCGATCAGGAGGGCCGCGTGCACCTCTTGTTCTGGGGCGCGGGGGTCGGCGGCGACGCCGCGGTCTACTACCAGGCGACCCCCGAGCTCTCCTTCGGCGTCACGTACAAGAGCCGCACCTGGATGCGCCTGAACGGCGACGCCGACTTCACGGTGCCCGATCCGTTCATCGGCCGCGCGCCGGATCAGCACGCGACGACCGAGCTCACGATCCCCGATCGGCTCGCGTTCGGCGTCGGCTGGCAGGACCCGATGTTCGGCGTGTGGGCCGACCTCGGCGTGACCTTCTGGTCGGTGCGGCAGGCCACCCAGGTGGACTTCGAGCGCGACGTGACGCGCGACATCGACACCCCGACGAGCTGGCACGACGCGGTCGCGCTGCGCGTCGGCGGCGAGGTCACGCCGATCCCCGAGGTCACCGGGCGCGCGGGCCTCTTCTTCGATCAGGAGGTCGGCCCCGACGACACGCTCGCCGCGTCGTCGCCGGACATGGCGCGCGTCGGCGTGACGCTCGGCGCCGGCTTCCAGATCACGCCCGAGCTCGGCGTCGATCTCTACTACACGTACGTGGCGTTCCTCGGGCGCGAGTCGACCAGCCTCGACGCCGCCCTCGCCCGCTACTCGGGCGAGCTCCACCTCGTGGGGCTCACGGTCGGGCTCGTGGTGGACTCGGGCCCCGCGCAGGCGGAAGCTTCGCCGGTCGAGGACGACGTGGCGCCGCCGGTCGACGACGCCTCGGCGGGCGACGAGGCGCAAGACGACTTGCAAGATGGCGCGGGGCCGGGGGAGCCCGCCGCGCCCGGGGAATCGGAAGAGTCCGAAGAGGAAGAGCCGGCGTACTGACGGACGCCGCGGGATCCGGGGAGTGGGGATGCGCGCAGCACTGAGACCGCTGTTGATCTTCGTCGTGGGCTGCGGCCTGCCGCTCGACACGAACCAGCGCGTGCCGACGTTCCCGCTCTTCGATCCCGACACGGGCGAGATCCCGATGCCGAACGACGCGCTGCGCGACGAGGCGAGCGGGATGCTCGATCTGCCGACCGACGACGAGGACCTCACGCCGGCCGACCGCGCGTTCCGCGAGTGGCTCAACACGCGCGACGGCTGGGCCACCACGCTGCCGGCCACGGTGCGCTTCAGCGACGCGATCGACGCGGACACGATCGACGACGAGCACGTCCAGGTGTGGGACTGGAACGACGGCGACGCGATCCGGTTCACCGACGTGCGCATGGTGGTCGACGAGGACGACCGGCGCCTGCAGGTCCTGCCGCCCCGCACGGGCTGGGAGCGCGGGCACACGTACCTGGTGGTCGTCCGCGGCGGGATGGGCGGCGTCCGCGACGCGCACGGCTACGGCCTCGAGCCCGACGCGATCTTCTACTTCTTGAAGCGCACGCAGCGCCTCGACACGGTCGGCCACAACCGCGCGTTCCCCGGGGCCACGCGCGCCGAGCGCCTCGACGCGGGCCGCCGGCTCGAGGAGCTGCGCGGCGAGCTCGCGCCGTACTTCGAGTTCTTCGAGGACCCCGCGCGGCCGCCCGCGAGCGAGATCCCGCGCGAGGAGATCGCCGCGCTCTGGACCTTCACGGTGACGACCTCGCCCGAGCTCGCGATGGACCGCGACTCGCAGCGCGTGCCGCTCCCCTTCGATCTCCTGATCGATCCGGACACCGGCTTCGTCGCGCTCGAGGCCGCGGAGTGGGACACCGAGCTCGAGGCGGACGCCAAGGTCCAGCTCAACGAGCTCCGCGGCTTCGGCGTGTCGGCGAACCTCCACTGGGAGGCGACCGAGGCCGTCGACGCGACAAGCCTGCCGGGCCGCGTCCACGTCTTCGAGCTCGGGGGCGGGATCCGCGACCTGCCGATCACCACGCACGTGCTCGGCGAGAACGGTGAGGCCGCGTGCGCGGTGACGCCGACGCCGATCGACTGCAGGCACGTCATCGTCGTGATCGACGACGCGGAGCTCCCGCTCCGCCCGTCGAGCACCTACGCGGTGGTCGTCGACCGCGGCGTGCGCGGGGCGAGCGGCGCGGAGCTCGAGCCGATGCCGATCGGCTTCTTCATGCGGACCGAGCACCCGCTCGCGATCGACGGCGAGTCGCAGCTCGGCTCGCTCACCGACGCGCTCGCGTCGCGGCTCGAGGGCACGCGCACGAAGATCGCCGCGCTGCTCGATGGATATGGCAGGGAAAACGTCTTGACGGCGTGGCCCTTCACGACGATGGACGCGGTGCCGGGGGTGACCGAGGCGGCGCGCATGACCATCGACCTCGACCTCGACGTGACGCCGACGGTCCGCGAGCGGCTCGAGCCCTTCGACGCGCTCGAGGCGCTGTTCCCGGGGATCGAGGCGTCGTTGATCCGCCTCCTCTACCTCCCGCGCACGACGGGCGTGGCGGAGTTCGTGGTCGGCGAGCTGCCGAGCCCGTACTTCCTCGACCCCGTCACCCGCCGCTGGAACGTCGACGGCGAGTACGAGCTCGAGCCGGTGCGCTTCTACCTCTCGATCCCCGAGGGCGCCGACCCGAGCGTGCCGCTGCCCGTCGTGATCTTCGGGCACGCCATCGTGACCGACGCGCGCTTCATGATGACGATCGCGGGCGAGATGGCGCAGCGCGGCTTCGCGACGCTGACGATCGACTTCCCGTTCCACGGCGAGCGCATCGACTGCATCGACGCGAGCCTCGTCGCGATCCCGAACTTCTTCCCCGAGCAGATCCGCACGGTGACCGGGCTCGACGACGACATCCTGCGCTTCCCGCCGTGCGCCTCGGGCGAGAGCGCGACGTGCGGGCCCGAGGGCCAGTGCCTCACCGCGGACGGGCGGCCCGACACGTTCACCGCGTTCCCGCTCGTCGCGGTGCAGGTGGCGAGCGGCGCGGCGTTCCTCGACGTCGGCGACCTCCCGTACATCAACGACCACTTCCGACAGGCGCTCGTCGACCTGAGCACGCTGCTCCACGCGATCCGCACCTCGGACTGGGAGGCGGCGGTCGGCTACCGGCTCGACCCCGAGACCATCCACTACACGGGCCAGTCGCTCGGCGCGATCATCGGCGCGGTCTGGGTCTCGGTGACCCCCGAGATCGACCGCACGGTGCTCAACGTGCCGGGCGCCGACATGGTGGATCTCTTCCGCGAGAGCACCTTCTTCGGCCCGCAGATCGACGCCTACTTCGACGAGATCATGATCGCGAACCCGAGCTACGAGCAGGAGCGCCTCCTCGACGTGGCGCGGTGGCTCATCGACTCGGTCGACCCGCACTCCGTCGCGCACCGCTACGCCGAGGACGATCGCCCGGTGCTCCTCCAGATGGACCGCGGCGACATCGTGATCCCGAACCGCACGACCGAGACGCTCCAGCGCGTGAGCGGGCGGCCGATGCGGACGTACCCCTCGTTCCTCCACGGCGATCTCGTGATCCCCGTGATCGGCGATCAGCAGCTGCGCGAGATGGGGCAGTACCTCTCGGGCGAGATCGATCGCTAGTGGGCCGCCCCTGGAAGGACACCGTCGTCGTCGTCACCGGCGCGAGCTCGGGCATCGGCCGCGAGCTCGCCCGCCAGATGGCGCCGGACGCCAAGGCGCTCGTCCTCGTGGCGCGCCGCGCGGAGCGGCTCGAGGAGCTCGCGGCGGAGCTGCGCGGGAAGCACCCGGGCCTCGAGGTGATGGTGCGCCCGACGGATCTCGCGAGGCTCGAGGAATGCGGCGCGATGATCGACGAGGTGAACGCGCGCTTCGGGCGCGTCGGCGTGCTCGTGAACAACGCGGGCTTCGGCGACATGGGCGCGTTCGACCGCGCGGAGTGGGACAAGCTCCATTCCATGATCCAGGTCGACGTGACCGCGCTCGCGTACCTCTCGCACCGCGTGTTCCCGGACATGGTGGCGATGGGGCACGGCGGGATCCTGAACCTCTCGAGCGGGTTCGGGCTCGAGTTCATGCCGTCGTTCGCGATGTACGTCGCGAGCAAGCACTTCGTGACGGGGCTCACCGAGAGCCTGCACTGCGAGGGCCGCCCGCTCGGGGTCACGGTGACGCAGGTCTGCCCCGGGCCCGTCGACACCGAGTTCGAAGGGGTGCTCGGCAACAAGGCGGGGCGCCCGCCGCCCTCGCTCGTGCGCATCAGCGCGCAGAAGTGCGCGCGCCAGGCGCTCGCGGGGTTCCGGCGCGGGCGCGCGCTCGTGGTGCCCGGCTTCTTCATCCCGCTCCTCATGCTCGCGGGCGCGTGGTCGCCGCGCTGGCTCAAGCGCCTGCTCTACCTCCCCGCGGCGCGCTGGCTGCGCACGCGCGAGCTGACGGCGGCGCTCGCGCGTGCGTGATCGTCGCCCGGGAGTATCTTGCGGTTCGTGACGCTCGCGCGGTGCGCCATCGCAGCGCTCTTGCTCTTCGGGTGCGACCCCGAGGGCCCGTCGGCGTACGAGTGGAACCTCCCCGCGGGCTTCCCGACGCCGCGCGTCCCCGAGGACAACCCCATGAGCGCCGAGAAGGTCGAGCTTGGGCGCTACCTGTTCTTCGACCCGCGCGTCAGCGGCAACCAGACGCAGTCCTGCGGGAGCTGCCACGCGCAGGACCTCTCCTTCACGGACGGCCGCGCGGTCTCGGTGGGCTCGACCGGCGAGAGCACGCCGCGCGGCTCGATGTCGCTCGCGAACGTCGCCTACCACCCGCGCCTCACGTGGGCGAACCCCGTCGTCTCGGAGCTCGAGGACCAGGCGCTCGTCCCGATGTTCGGCGAGCGCCCGGTCGAGCTCGGGACCCCCGAGGAGGCCGAGCTCGCGGCGCGCTTCGCGAGCGACCCGATGTACGTCGAGCTCTTCGCCGCGGCGTTCCCGGACGACGCGACCCCGATCACGCTCGGGAACATCGTGCGCGCGATCGCGTCGTTCGAGCGCTCGATGCTGAGCGGCGACTCGCCCTACGACCGCTACACCTACCAGGGCGACGACGGGGCGATGGTCGAGGCCGCGCTCCGCGGGCTCGAGCTCTTCAACAGCGAGCGCTTCGAGTGCTTCCACTGCCACGGCGGGTTCAACTTCACCGACAGCGTCGCGCACGACGGCTCGGTGTCGGCCGAGGTGAGCTTCCACAACACGGGCCTCTACAACATCGACGGACGCGGCGGGTACCCCGAGCCGAACCGCGGCCTCTACGAGCACACCGGCGACCGCCGCGACATGGGCCGCTTCCGCTCGCCGAGCCTGCGCAACGTCGCGCTCACCGCGCCGTACATGCACGACGGCTCGATCGCCACGCTCGACGAGGTCCTCGACCACTACGCCGCGGGCGGCCGCACCATCACCGAGGGCCCCTACGTCGGGGTCGGCGCCGAGAGCCCGCTGAAGAACATCTTCATCCACGGCTTCACGATGACCGACGCGGAGCGCGCGGACCTCCTCGCGCTCCTGCACGCGCTGACCGACGAGACGTTCCTGACGAACCCGGCGTTCGCCGACCCGTTCGAGTGATCGCGGGCCGGCCCATGTTGAGGATTGGGTCGCCGCGGAGATCGTCAAGGAGCCGACCGGGAAGGGTCGCCGCCGCGAGCTCTAGTACTTCCGCGATCAGCAGGGCCTCGAGGTCGACTTCGTCGTCCCGGGGCGCGCGGGCGCGGTGGCGCTGATCGAGGCGAAGGCCTCGCGCACGCCCCGGCCGACGGACGCGGCGCCGCTGGCGCGCCTCGCCGCGGCGTTCGTCCACCGGGGCGAGGGCGCTGAGGGCACGGTGCTCGCGCCGCGCACGGAGGCCCTCACGATCGAGCCGCTCGTCGGGCGGCTGGGGCAGCCCACGAGGACCGCAACGAACCTTGCGGAGTTACGGACCTCCGCCGCGCAATCGCTCGAGCAGCGCGTCGAGGCCGGGCTCGCGGAGCGCGTCCAGGATCCCCCGCGTCCCCGAGCCACCGCCCGCGCCGCTCCCGCCGAGGAGCTGCTGGAGCTGCTGCATCAGCGCGCGGGTCTGGGCGTCGTCCCCGCCCGCGCCGCCGAGCATTCGGCCCAGATCGGGCGGCCCGAGATCGTCGTCGCCGTGCGTCTCGTCGAGCCAGCGCGCGACGAGCGCGTTCACCTGCGCCGCCCGCGGCCCGCGCGCCATCCGCGCGTAGAGCGCGCGCGGCGGCGCCGTGCGGAAGCGGTGCTCCGCGACGTGCGCACGGAGCGCCGCGAAGAACGCGCGGTCGCCGACCAAGCGCCGCAGCGCGGGGTAGAGGTGCGGCGCCTTGCCGTAGACGATCCCGCCGTAGGTCAGGGTGTCCGGGAACGCGCCGACCGGCTGGTCCGCGGGCGCGTCCGCGCGGCCCATCAGCCGCATCATGTGGTAGCCCGCGGTGACCTGGTCCCGCGTCTCGCGCTCCGCGCGCGCGGCGCCGTGCCGCTCGAGCACGTAGAGCATCGCCGAGTACTGCGCGAGCGCCTCGTCCTGGAACGGGTGCTCGCGCGAGTCGCTCCCCACGATGCCGTGCCACCACTGGTGCGCGACCTCGTGGACGGTCGTGAGCTCGAGCATGGACTCGCGCCGCTGCTCGAGCGCCGCGGCGCCGCCGCCGCCCATGAGCGCACCGAGCAAGTCGCCTTGCGAGGCCGCACCCACCGGCCGGTAGAGCATGTTCGCGACGAGCACCATCGCGCCGAGCTCGACGCCGCCGGCGCCGCCGACGAGCGGGGCCTCGACCACGTCGAGCTCCGTCCACGGGTAGGGCCCGAAGCGCCGCTCGAAGAGCGCGAGCGCGTGCGCCGCCGCGTCGAGCGCGCGCTCGCCGGCCGCGCCGTCGCCGTCGACG
>JAYRVK010000401.1:0-10551 GCA_041918555.1 Sandaracinaceae bacterium | reverse complement strand
GCGAGCGTCGCGCTCGACGGCGTGCCGGCGTCGGGCGACTTCAGCGTCACCGCGTGGGTCCGCCTGCGCAGCGACGGCGCGTTGATCGGGGACCTCGATCCCACCGGCTGGAGGATCGGCGTCGAGGGCGCGACGCTCGGCGCCACGCTCCTCAGCGCGACGGGCTCCCTCGACGTCGCGGCGCTCGAGCCGCAGGGCGACGCGTGGCACTTCGTCGCCCTCGTGCACCGGGACGGCGAGCTCACCGCGATGTACGCGGGCCCGGACGGCGGCGCGCTCCGCTGGATGGCGATCGAGGCGCCCTCACCCGCGGCGCTGCCGGGTGCCTCGGTGACCCTCGGGCCGATCGCGGCGGACGTGGACGACCTCGGGATCTGGTCGCGCGCGCTCGCACACGACGAGATCGAGCGGCTGTTCGCCGGCGTCGAGCTCGAGTCGCTGCGCTGAGGCAGCTCAGCCGAGCGTGAGCAACGGCCGGCCGTACGGCAGGAACGGCCACGGGATCGACGCGAGGATCAGGAGCAGCGCCAGCCCGACCCCGATGGCGAGCCGGCGCCACGCGGTCTTCGGATCGCCGGCGCGCTTGCTCAGCACCGACGCGACGTGGAGCACGGCGAGCCCCGCGAGCATCCCCGTCACGTGCTCGACCACGAAGAAGCGGAGCACGGCCGTGCGCATCACGCGGCCGACGTCCTCGCGGAAGGCCTCGACCCACGGGCCCGTCAGGTAGAGGGTGAGCCCGAGCAGCAGCTGGAGATCGGCGAGCCCGATCGCCGCGCCCTTCAGCGCCCGGTCGCGCTTCTCCATCGCGGCGCCCGCGCGCCAGCCGCGGATCGCGGCCACGAAGAGGACCACGAGCATGAAGAGCACGGCCCAGCGCAGGCCGGAGTGGATCGTCAAGAGGACGCGGTGCAGCACGGCCGGTACGTTGCGCCACGCACGCACGGCGTCAACCGGGGGATCGACGAACTAACGGGCGGCGCCGCGGCCCCGTGGGGCACCTCGGCGCGTCGGGGGACGGGTCGTGGGGATGGAGTCGTTGGCTCAGGGCGCTGCGCAGGAGCCGCTCGCGCGGTCCGCGACGCGCCGGAGGATGGCGTCGACGGCGGGAGCGAAGTCCGAGAGGCAGATGGACTGGACGGTCGAGCCGGGGATCCCCTCCGCGACCTCGACGAGGCGGCGCGGGGGCATCGCGATCCCGTTCTCGGTCACGCAGCTCGGCCGGAGGCGCGACGGAAGCTCCGTGTCGATCGTCTCGGTCATCCGCGGGTCGGCGAGGATCACGTCCGCGTCGGCGCCCGAGAGATCGGTCGGCACGCCCGCGATGAGCGCGAAGAGCACGTCGCGCGGATCGGGCCGCGCCGCCTGGAGCGCGTCGACGTAGCGCTCGACGGGGTGCAGCGCCTCGGGGAACTGGTGGCAGCGGAGGTTCAGGTCGACCGCGCCGTACGTCGGGCTCGCCGGGTCGATGATCGCGGGGTTGGCCGCGCTGCAGTCGTTCTCGTCCGTCATCAGGACCACCGCGAGGATCGAGTCGTCGCGCAGGAACCCCGCGTTCGCGCCGTCGGCGTGCCCGGTCGTGCCGTCGACGAACCGCACGGCCGAGGTCGAGGGCGTGACCGCCTTGAGCACCGACTCGAGCTGCTGCTCGAAGCCGCAGCCGCCGATTCCGAGCTGCGCTGTGCACGACACCTGGCTCACGAACGCGTCGACGTCCGCGGGATCCGGCGACGCGAGCTCGGCGAACTGGGCATAGCTCGGGGCGCAGCCCGCGAGGTCGGTCCGGCCCGTGGACTGGAGCACCCCGTCGTCGCCCACGGCCGCGTCGTCGCACGTCGGCACCGCGTAGCCCCCCGTGCCCATGTCGGAGCTCACGGTGCCGATCCGCACCGAGTGCAGCGCGGGCACGTCCTGGACGCCGTCGCCGTCGACGTCGCCGGTCGCGAACACCCGCGCGATCCGCGGGATCTGCGCCGCGAGCAGGGCCTGCTCCTCGGTCATGGAATTCGAGTTGTCGACGCCGAGCAGCACGTCGAGGGTCCCGCGGCCGCGGCCGCAGCACTCGCCCAGGCACGCGGTGCCGACGAACGCCTGGCTGAAGTGCGTCGCCTCCGCGATCGCGAGCCCGCCCTCCACGCGCGTGTCGAGCGCGGCGAAGGACTCGGAGTCGCCGACCGTCCAGAACACCGTCGCGGCCTCGGCGTCGCCCGCGAAGGGGATCGACACGGTGACCGGCCGCGCGAAGCGCGTGCCCGCGGGCTCGAAGCGGTAGATCGGCGAGTAGCCCTCGAAGGGCGCCTCGACCGCGCGGCGCGTCACCGTGACGCGGATCATCGTGTCCTCGGAGAGCGCGCCGGCCGGGATCTCGACGCGCGCGCTCGCGAGCTCGATCGCGCCGCCGCTCGGTCCGACGAGCGCCTCCGCGCTCGAGCCGAGGTCCGCCGTCGCGGCGTCGGGCGAAACGCACGGACCGGCGTCCGAGATGCCGTGGGTCGGCGGCGTGCAGGCGGCGGCGCTCAGCGCCGCGAGGATCGTCAGGGCTCGGTTCATCGTCAGCTCCTCCTCGTGATGCCGGTGGGTCGCCGGCACGCAGGCGGAATTCCAACGCCGTCAGTCGGCGACGCGATCGACGAGCGTCTCGGCGGCGAGGAAGGCGTGCACCGGATCGAACACGTCCTCGGGCGCGAAGCGGCCGATCGCGAGGTCGCCGTGCCCGTAGTCGGCGGCGGCGCCGCCGTCGATCCCGATCACGCGGAAGTCCTTTTGCGTCCCTACATCCGCGCCCCACGCGTCGTGGGCGAGCCGGACGGTGTCGGGTGGGGCGAGGCGATCGTCCGCGCCCGCGACGAAGAGGGCCGGCGCGGAGCGCCCTCGCAGCGCCGGGAGGACGGGCTCGCCGTCGAAGGTCACCGTCCCCGCGTTCGACGCGAAGCCCACGAGCTCGGCCGCGAGGCCGCTCGGGATGTTGACGAAGCCGTTGGTCAGCGCATAGCCGGCCATGCCCCGCTCGACGTTCTCCACGTTGTAGATCCAGCGGTGGATCGGCGTGTGGACGAGGTCGGCGGCGAACGCCATGAAGCGGCTCACGATCCGCAGGCGCAGCGTCGGCACGATCCAGCCGGGGACGAAGCGCGCGATCGTCGCGAGCATCGAGAGCGGCGCCCGGACCTCCGCGGGCGAGCCGATGATCACCACGCGCCGCAGCACGTCGTCCGACACCGTGCGCCCCGCCGCCGCGTACATGAGCATCCCGCCCATCGAGAAGCCGACGTAGTCGACCCGCGCGGCCCCCGTCCGCTCGCGCACCGCGTCGATCCCGAGCCCGAGATCGTGGCGGGCCATCGTCTCGAAGGTCGCGCGGCGCTCCTCGCCCCACGAGAGATCGTCGCGGCCCGCGCGCAGCGTGAGCAGCCAGACGTCGCGCCCGCGCCGCGCGAGGTGGCGCCCGAGCGAGAGGTCCTCGGTGAGGTCGTTGTTGCGGTGGTTGAGCGCGAGGCCGTGCACGAGGAGGACGGGCGCGCCCTCGGTCACGCCCTCCTCGCGGGGGAGCCGCCGCAGCTCGATCGCCGAGCCGTCCGCGGTCGTCAACTTCTCGTGCACCTCGTAGGGAAGGTCCAGCGTGAGGCGGCGGACCCAGTACGCGTAGTGCAGCCAGCTCGCGACGCCCGCGATCAGGAGCGCCGCGGCGATGGCGATCAGGATCGCGGAGAGCATCAGCCGCGGCTCCGGAACTCGGCGACCGCGGCGGGGCTCGGGTTGACCTGCACCACCCCCTCGTCTCCGTCGACCAGGACGCGATCTCCACCGCGGGCCCACGCGAAGAGGCCGCCGACCCCGTGCACGGTCGGGAGCCTCGCGGCGCGGCAGAGCTTCGCGGGCAGCCCGGCGGGATCGGCGAACGCGCCGACCGCGAGCGCGGACGCGCGGTGCGCGATCGCGGTGAGCACGAGGAGCGCGGGCAGCCGCTCCGAGAGGAGGAGCGCCGCGCCCTGCGAGGGGAGCCGCTGGTCCACCACGTCCAGCACCACCTGGAGGCACGCGGTCTCGACCTCCGCCGAGCGCTCCGTGGACTCCTCGTCGGGCGCGCCCGCGACCATGTACGGCGCGCGCGCGTAGGCCCGCGCCACGTCGCGCATCACGAGCGCGGGGTTCGGCTCGCGGAGCGCGCGCTCGCGGGCGAGCTGGAAGAGGACCTGATCGTCGAACACGAGGAGCAGCGCCTCGAGGCGCGCCCGCGTCGCGGGATCGAGGTCGAGCCCGGCGCCCGCCCGCCGCAGCTTCTTGCCGACGCGCGAGAGCGCGGTGCCGAGCTGCTCGACGCGCATGCCGGGCTCGACGACGAGGCCGCGCTTGCGCGCGACCGCGGCCAGCCCCTCGAACGTCGGCGGCGTCTCCACGCGGCCGAGCGCGACACCGCCCGCGAGCCCGCGACCTCGCAGGCGCGCGTGGCGCGGCGAGTCGTCGGCCGGATCGCCCACCTGGCCCGCCCGCGCGCGCTCGAGCGCGTACGCGAACGTCGAGCTGAGCGCGGTCGCGAGCGTGACCTCCGCGTCGGTGAACGGGTGCCCGCGACGGCGCTGCAGGACGAGCACCGCCTCGGCCCGCCGGCCCACGAGGATCGGCAGCGCCATGAAGACCGGGTACTCCTCCTCGCCGAGGCCGGGGACCGCCTTGTAGTGCACGTCCTCCTCGGCCGCGACCACCGTGACGGGCCGCATGCACTCGGCCGCGAACCCGGTGATGCCCTCGCCCATCGCGAGCCGCACCTGATCGATCGCGTCCCCCGGGAAGCCGACGTTGGCGCGGAGCACGAGCGCGTCGTCCTCGCGAACGTAGAGCGACGCGATCTCGGCCCCGACCACCCCGGACACCTCGGCGCAGAGCACGCCGAGGACCTCGGGGAGCGGGCGCGGCCGGGACGCCTCGTCGATCAGCGAGAGGACGCGCTCGACCGTGCTCGCGGCGGCGCCCTCGTGGACCCGGACCTCGGCGTTCATGCGGCGCAGTATATTGCGCGCGCCTGCGCGCGCCCGCGCTCAACCCTCGCTGGGCAGCGTCGTCACGTCGAAGTCGTAGCTCCGCATCCCGTTGGTGATCGTGACCGTGATCGTCGTCGAGCTCGCGCGATCGAACGAGAGCGAGAGCACCTTCATCGCGGGTGTGGTCAGCGTGTAGGAGCCGGCCTGCGGGATCGCGTCGATCCACCGGACCTGCACGCCGTCGATGTCGAGGGTCCAGGTGCCCGCCTCGCCGACCCACTCGCGCGTCCCGTCCTCCTGGAAGCCGGTGAGGATCCCCTCGGGCAGCGCGCGCTGCACGCGATCGCCGCTGCCGGTGCCCTGGCGTCCGTCGGACTGCCGCGTCCACGTGAGCTCGTGCACCACGTGGCGCGTCTGGTCGGCGAAGCTCCAGGTCACCATCGCGGTGCCGGTGACCGAGAGCTGGTCGTTGTGGAAGTCCTCCCAGCGGTGGCTCACCACGACGTCGTCCATCTGGTTGCGCATGACGGTGACCTGGTGGACGCCGCCGTAGGTCTGGCCGCGGTAGGTGCACATCCCGGGGTTCGCGCCGTACTCCACGGTCAGCGTCGCGCCCTCGACGGTGATCTCGGCGCACGGGAGCTGCGTGCGCACGAAGTCGGCGATCTCCGCGGCGGCGTTCTCCACCGCGTCCCCGATCGTGAAGTCGGTGGTGATCTCGATGCTGCCCGAGGTCAGCGCGGCCGCCTCGGCGTCGAGCGACGCCTCCTCGAGCGCCGCCGCCGCCTCCGAGCGCGTCAAGGCGTCGCACCCGCCGACCCCCAGCCCCGCGAGGGCGAGCCCCGCCAAGGTCGTCCCGATCCACCGCACCGTCGTCGTCGTCGTGTTCGTCATGATGATACCCCAATCACACGCAAGTGATAGATGCATCACTTCGGAACCGAGATCAAGCCCAGTCGGCAAGAAAAGTGAGATGCAGGCCCACCCCCGAGCACACCGCGGTATCCGTATCTCCCCTTTTGTGATAGATCCAGTGTCGTGACTGAGGGACGCAAGCGGCGCCGGAGCCGGGAGCAGACGCGCGATCGGATGCTCGACGCGGCGGTGGACCTCTTGCGGAGCGAGGGCCTCAACTCGCTGACCACGGTGCGCGTGACCCGCGAGGCGGGGATCGTGCAGTCGGGCTTCTACGCGCACTTCAAGAACCCCGAGCACCTGCAGGAGGAGCTCGCGGAGCGCACGGGGCGGGAGCTGCGCGAGCACATCGCGGGCTGGATGGCCGCGCTGCGCGCGAGCCCGGGGACCGACGAGGCCGCGCTGATCGCGAGCTACGAGGACGTGCTCACGCTCTTCCGCGACGAGAAGGAGCTCGTGGATCTCTTCCTGCGCTTTCGCCGCACGCCGTCGGCGCTCGGGCACGTGCTCGGGCACCTCCACACGCAGCTGCGCGCGGACTTCTTCCAGTACCTGCGCGAGCGCGCGGGCGACGCGGACGCGATCCGAGCGCACCTCGGCACGATCGGAGTCCACGCGGACACGCTCGTCGCGGCGCTCCTGGGCATCGCGGAGGGGATCGTCGACGGCCGCGTCGCGGACCTCGGGACCGCCGCGCGAGAGCTCGCCGCCCTGACGCACGCGCCGCTGGCCCAGCTGATGCGGTGAGCCGGGCGGCCGCGTATCCTACGCGGCCAGAGGGGGACGACGATGCGAAGGAGGATCACGGTGGCGCTGGCCGCCCTGCTCGCCGCGTGCGGCGGCGCGAGCGACGAGGAGACAGCCAGCGACGAGGCACCGATCGAGGACACCTCGGGCGGCGAGCGCGAGGCGGCGCCGCTCGCGGACCCCACGACGCCGGAGGGCATCCTCCAGCGCCTCGCGCGGGCCATGCCCCTGGACCCGAGCGCGTGGGACGCGGAGACGAACCGCCTGGTCGAGCCGGGCGGCGTCGAGCCGCTCGTCGGGACCTCGCGGGCCACCATCGTCGCGAGCCTCGGCGAGCCGAACGCCGCGGAGCTCACCGCCGAGGGGCGCGCGGGCTGGACGATCGGGCGGATCGAGGCCGCGCGGATGGGCCACCCGCCGATCCTGGTGGTCGAGCTCGACGCCGCGGGCGTCGCGACCGCCGCCCGCTTCCAGCTCTCGATGTAGCCGTCACGAGTCGTCGCGCACGATCGCGTGCGCGCCCTCGCCGACGACGAGCGGGAGCGCGGCGCGCTCGAGGCGCCGGTCGAAGGCGTCGCCGCCGTAGCCGTCGAGCGCGCGCACGCCCTCGTCGGTCACCTCGAACGCGAGGATCGCGCGCTCGCTGCGCGCCGCGGTGCCGATCAACGGACGCGGACCGCCGCCGAGGCAGGCGGTCGAGACGAGCCGGAGCGGGCCGCGGCGCCCCGGGTAGTATGCGTGGTGGTGGCCGCTGACGAACAGCGCGACCTCGTGGCGCCGGAGCAGCGCCTCGAGCGCGGCGTCCCCCACGTGCTCGCGCTCGCGACCGACGGTGAACGGGTAGAGCGGGACGTGCCCGAACACGATCCGCACCGCGCGCGGGGCCGACCCGAGCGCGGCGTCGAGCCAGCGCATCTGCGCCTCGTCGAGCGGGCCGATCGTGGTCGCGTCGAGCGCGACGAAGAACGCGGGGCCCGCGACGAACGTATACCGAAAGGGAAATTGCGCCCCGTCGACGATCGCGACGTCGGGCCGCCGCTCGCGCCACGCCTCGGCGTAGGCCGCGCGCTCGCGCGCGTACGCCGGATAGCCCGACGCGTCGTGGTTGCCGGGGGCGATCGCGAACGGGATCGCGGCGGCCTCGAGCGGATCGCTGACCGCCGCATGGAAGCCGCCCCACATCGCGCCGTAGTCGAGCCCGCCCCGCTGCCCGGCGACCATGTCGCCCGTCGACAGCACGAGATCCGGCGCGAGCGCGAGCACGCGCTCCACCGCCGCGTGCACCGGCGGCGCGTACGTGGTCTCGCCGTACTCGCCGTTCAGATCGCTGACCACCACGACGCGCAGGGCCGCCTCCCGGGGCGGCGGCGGCGGCTCCGGCGGCGGCCCGGGCACCGCCTCGCCCGCGCAGCCCGCGAGCCACAGCCCGAGGAGGAACCCGGCGCGCGGCACGATCACCACGGTACAACGGCGGAGGCCGTGGCGCGTCATCCCGGGTCGCGGCCCCCCCCCCTAGGTCCCGTCGACGATGACGTGCCGCACGATGACGCCGCCCGTGCCCGCGAGGTAGACGCTCCGATCGCTCCGCCAGATCGCGCGGATGCTCGCGCCCAGCACGTCGACGCCGACGCGCGTCCAGCCCTCGTCGGTGCGCTCGAGGACCACGCCGTCGTCGCCGGCGGCGATCGGCCGGCCCTCGGGCCCGACGCCGAGCGCGTGGAGGGTGGGCCCCTCGCGGCGCTCCACGGCGCAGGCGCTCGCGTCGATGCGCAGGATCGTGCCGTCGTCGCCGACCGCGAACGTGCCCGCCGGGGTCTGGCTCACGTCCCGCAAGGTGACTTGCGTATCGCACTCCACGCGCGTAGAGCCCTCGCCGTCGAGCCGCAGCACGAGGCCGCCCTCGCCGACGGCCAGCGCGCCGGCCGGCGTGCCGGTCACCGCCCAGAGATCGCCCGCGTCGCGCACGATCGTCGCCACGAGCGCGCTCGGCGGCCCGCGCAGGATCGTGCCGCCGCTCCCGACCACGAGGAGGACCTCCGCGTCGCCGACCGCATCGCGCAAGGAAGATTGCGTCGGCGTGCCGACCAGCGCCGCGCGGTCGTGGCGGATGTCGACGAGCGCGCCGAAGTCGCCGACCGCGTAGAGGCGCGAGTCGTCGACCTGCACGAGCGACGCGAGGCCGCTCTCGGTCGGAGACTCCGCCTCCGCGAGCCCGCTCTCGGACTGGCGCACGATGCGGCCCCACTCGCCGACCGCGACGAGCGCGCCGCCGAGCGCGCCGAGCGCGCGGATCGGGACCGCGGGCCCCGCGGTGCGCGTGCGGACGTGATCCTCCTCGATCGTCGCGAGGCGGCCGCCCGCGCCCACCACCCAGCTCGGGCCGTCGTCGGCGCCGTCGACCGCGTGCCACGGGCCGTCGAACCCGCTCGGGAGCGCGAGCGACTCATCGCCGCTGAGGAGGAGCACGCGGCCGTCGGCCGCGACCGCCGCGACGCGGCCGTGATCGCACGCGACGCCGGTGAACGCCTCGCGCGTGTGCGTCGCGAGGCGGCGCCACGTTCCGTCCGGGAGGCGCCGCAGGATCACGCCCTCGTCGCCCACCGCGTAGACGCTCCCGCTCGTGCAGCCGCCGACCGCGCGCAAGAGCGACTCGACCGGCGCGGGCTCGGGCTCGACCTCGTCGCCGGCGACCCGCAGGATCACGCCCTCGCCGACCACGAAGGCGCTGTCGCCACGGGCGAACGCGCCGAGGAGCGGGGCGTCGGTCCCGGCCGCGAGCGCGTGCACCGCGCCGTCGCGGATGCGCAAGAGGCTCCCCGCGTCGCCGGCGGCGATCGCCTCACCCTCGCCGGTCGCCGCGATGGCGCGGAGCGTCGCCTCGACGCCCTCGATCGCGGCGGGCGGCCCGGACGCGAGGAGCCGCACGATCGCGCCGTCGTCGCCGACCGCGATCGCCTCGTCGGCGCCGATCCACGCGACCCCGCGCAGCGTCGCCTCGGTGCCGGTGGGGACGATCGTCAGGGCGGACGCTTCGTAGCGGACCGCGGCGCCGCGGTGGCCGACGATCATCACGCGCGCGCCGCGACCCGTCGCGTCGAGCGCGTACCACGTGGGCATCCAGCGCGGCAGCGGGTTCACCCACGTCCAGCCGTAGCCCTCGCCGGTGGCGACCATCGCGCGGATCTGGGGCTCGGCCGGCTCGGGGAGCTCGGGGAAGGGCTCCTCGCCGGGCGGCGCCGGGTCGTCCTGCAGGAGGTCGTGCACGAGCCAGCCGCCGAGCGCGAGCGCGCCGAGCGCCAGGGCCGCGACCATCAGCTTCGCGCCCTCGGCCGCGCCACCGGGCGGCGGGACCGAGACGCTGTCGCCCGGATCGGCCATCGCGACGCAGTAGACGGCTCGGGACGGCCCGGGTCAACTCGCGGCCGCGCGGCGCGCGGGGCCGCCCGGGGCGAGGCGGACCGCGATGGTCCGGCCGCGCGACTCGAGGCGGGGCACGGTCACCGTCGCGATCCCGAGCACGCTCCGCACGGTCAGCTCCACCTCGTCCTCCGAGGCGAGCCAGTGCACGACGGCCAGTCCGTCGGCGGTGCGCAGGCTCCGCTCGAGGCGGCGGCCCGAAGGCCGCCAGCGGGTCTCGACGTCGAGCAACGGCGGCGCCGCGCCGTCCACGTCGGTCACGCGGAGCAAGACCGGGAGGGTCGGCCGCTCCCGGCCGAAGAAGCTCTTCCACCAGCGCACGAGCATCCGTGGCGCCGAGGATACGTGAAGTTCACACGAATCGTCACCCACTTGGGTCAGTCGTCCGTGCGCACCGGAGGCCAAAACGGTGGCCGGCCTCGTTCTCGGGGTGCGCGCCCCGCCGGGCGGCCCCCCGCGCGCGCTCGAGCGGCCAGAACCACGATCCGCCGCG
>JAYRVK010000400.1:0-10774 GCA_041918555.1 Sandaracinaceae bacterium | reverse complement strand
GCTCGGGCTCCGGCTCGGGCTCCGGCTCGGGGGTCTCTTCGATCGCCGCGAACTCGACGTCGACCTCCCGCTCGCGGCGCGCGATCTCGTGGCGGATCGCCACCGCCGCCGCGATCGCCATCGCGAGCAGCGCGAACACGCCGCCCGCGAGGAGCAGCGAGACGGTACGCCGCCCGCGGCCCTCCTCGGACTTGGAGGATTTGTCGAAGTCGCTGAACATCGCCGGAGCCCTCGCGCGGGCCGACGAAGAGCGGAGTAAGCGAGCGATGTGTCCCGTTCGTGACGGACGCGTCGCGGTCCGTGACCAAGACCGCAACGGGCGAGATCGCGCACCGCCGCGGCGACCGCTCAGCCCGCGGCGCGCGCGTCCGCGGCGCCGTCCCAGCCCGCGAAGCCCCACAAGGCGCCGAGGTCGCGCAGCAGCGTCGCCCCGAGACCGTGGAGCGTCCGTGCCTGGCGGGGGTCGACGGCGACGAACATGTGACGGTCGTCCGCGCCGCGGAGCTCGATGAAGCGATACCGATACCCGCGCGCGGCGAAGATCGCGTTGATCGCGCGCACGATGTCCCGCGGGCGGTCGACCGCTTGCCGGATCTGGCGCGTGCGGAGCCGCGCGTGGCGGACGACGCGCGAGATCGACGCGACGTCCTCACCGACCTGCACGAGGAGCGCGGCGGGCGTGGGCCGCACGCGCACCGGCGCGATGCTCGGCAGCACTTGCTCGAGGGCCGCGCACGTGTGGTCGGGCGGCGCCTCGGCCGGCAGCTCGAGGAAGCGATCCGACTGACGGCGCCACAGCGCCTCCACGGGATCGCCGTTGGCGACGTAGTACTGGTGGAGCACCTCCGCGCTCGGAGGTCCCTGCGTGTTGGCGCTCCGCGGGAGCAGCTGCTGTGCCTCGGCGGGCCGCAGATCGGTGAGCAGGCCCGCGCGCTTCCAACGACGAAGGGAGGTGACCGCGTACATGTCGCGCGGGCCTCGAGCAGCGCACGTGCCACCATCCCCAATCGACGGATCTTTCCGTTCTCCCCGTCGCGAGCGGCCACTCGAGGAGCCGGATCGGCGCCTCGCGTGCGCCAGGCGTACTCGCCGCGAGAACGCTGCGAAATCAGGGGGGATTCGTTGACAGGGGGGCGCGTGATTGACAGGATTTCGCGCCTTGGTCGATCGCATCGGCAACTGCAAGATCCTCGGCGAGATCGGCAGTGGTGGAATGGCCGTGGTCTACAAGGCCGTGCAGGAGCCGCTCGGCCGCCCGGTCGCGATCAAGTCGCTGAAGCCGTCGATCGCCGTCGACAGCGGGTTCGCGAAGCGCTTCGAGCGCGAGGCCCACTTCATGGCCTCGCTGCAGCACGAGAACATCCTGCACGTCCACGACTTCATCAAGGACCGCGGCACGATGCACATCGTGATGGAGTACGTGCAGGGGATCGACCTGTACGACCTCCTCGAGGTCACGCCGCGCCTTCCCGTGGAGATCGCCGCGATCATCGCGCTGCAGGTCGCGCGCGCCCTCGACTACGCGCACTTCCGCGGCGTGATCCACCGCGACATCAAGCCGGCCAACATCATGATCAGCAAGCACGGCGAGGTGAAGCTGATGGACTTCGGCATCGCCCGCGACGACAAGCTGAGCGACCTGACGGAGACCGGCACGGGCCTGGGCACGCCGAGCTACATGAGCCCGGAGCAGATCCTCGGCGACAAGCTCGACTTCCGCAGCGACATCTTCTCGCTCGGGATCGTGCTCTATCAGATGGTCACCGGGCAGAAGCCGTTCGTGGAGGACGACGCGCGGACGGTGATGCAGAAGATCCGGCTCGATCGCTACGTGAGCCCGCGCAAGCTCAACAACAAGGTGCCGCGCGCCCTCGAGCACATCATGGCGCGGTGCATGGAGAAGATGCCGGCGAACCGGTATCCGACCACGCAGGCGCTCATCGACGACCTGATGGACTTCCTCAGCTCTCGGGTGCCGATCAACCACAACGCGCGCGTCGTGATGTACCTGCGCGAGCTGGGCACGGTGAGCGAGGAGGAGGCCGAGGAGATCCTCGCCGCGAGCACGCCCAACCGCACGCGGCGCGGCGGCGCCGATCGCACCACGGTCAAGCTCGTCTGGCTCGTGAACGCGGCGCTGTTCATCGCGATCGTGGGCGTCGGCGGAGGGATCCAGGCGGCGAGCGGGCGCTTCACCGAGGACCCGCGGATCGTCGGCGACGAGTCCGACTCCGAGTCCGGGCCGCGGCGCGTCGGCCACGTCCGCTTCGTGGTGCACCCGTGGGCCGAGGTCCACATCGACGGGCAACACGTCTTGACCACTCCATCGGCCCGACGCGTGCCCCTCACCCCCGGCCGTCACTGGATCAAGTTCCAGAACCTCTACTACCCCGAGGTCCACCGGGAGGTCTTCGTCGAGCCGAACCAGACGCAGCTCATCGAGGTGGACCTCGCGTCGGGCGCCGGCGCAGAGGCGCCCGCGATGCCCGCAGTGGATGCGGGAGGGATGGCGCCGTGAGCCGCGCCGCGCTCGCGCTCGCGCTCGCGCTCGCGCTGCCGTGCGGCGCGCGTGCGCAGGAGCGCGCCGCGTACACGCACGTCGTGAGGCCGGGCGAGACGCTCGCGTCGATCGCACAGCTCTACTACGGCGATCCGCGGCGCGAGGCGGTCCTCGTCGCCGAGAACGGGCTCACGACCCAGGGGGGCGCCGCGATCGTCGTCGGGCTGCGCCTGGTGATCCCGTGGGTCTCCTATCACGTCGTCACTCCCGGCGAGACGTGGGCGTCGATCGCGACGCGGCACTACGGCGATCCGCGCCGCGTCTCGGCGCTGATCGATGCCAACTCGCAGGTCTCCGCGAGCCAGCCCGACGAGGGGGCCGAGCTGCTGGTCCCGTACCCGCTGCGCCACGTGTCGCGTCAGAGCGAGACGATGCGCCGCGTCGCGCAGCTCTACTACGAGGACCAGGGTCTGGCGGCGGCGCTGATGCGCTTCAACTCGATGCGGCGCCAGCGCCTGCCGCGCGGGCAGATCGTGCTCGTGCCGCTGCCGGACCTGCTGCTCTCGCCCGAGGGCCGCCAGCTGATCGAGGAGGCGACGGGCCAGGCGCTGGCGGGCGGCGCGGTGCGCGACCGCCAGACGGAGATCAACGAGGAGCTCCCGGTCCTGCGCGACCACGTGCGGCGCGGCCGCTACACGGAGGCCGTCGCGCTCGGGAACCGACTGCTCGGCGCGGGGGAGCTCACCGGCAACCAGGTCGTGACCATCCAGCGCGAGCTCGCGGTCGCGTACGTGGCGCTGGATCGGCCGGACCTCTCGATCGAGGCGTTCGTCGCGGCGCTCGAGCGCCAGCCCGACCTCGCCCTGGACTCGCGCGACACCTCACCGACGGTCCAGAGCGCGCTCGAGGCCGCGCGCGACGCCTTCGCCGAGCGGCAAGCCGCGAGCGCCAGAGACGAGGTGCCCGACGGCGGAGGCGTCGTCGACGCCGGCGCCGCGAGCCCGGAGTGACGCGGCCGCTCCTCGAGCTCGTCCCGTCGGCGGCGCTCGACTGGGTCGAGCTCGGCGAGCTCCCGACGCTCGTCGAGCGCGTCGCGCTCCGCGGCGGCGAGCTCTGGATCAAGCGCGACGATCGCAGCTCGCCGGTCTACGGGGGCAACAAGGTTCGCACCCTCGAGACGCTCTTCGGCGCCGCGAAGGCCCAGGGCGCGACGCGCATCTACGCGACCGGCGCGTTCGGGAGCAACCACGCGACCGCCACCGTGCTGCACGCGCCGCGGGTCGGGCTCGAGCCGGGGGTGATCCTGTTCCCGCAGCCGGAGTCGCCGGCGGCGCTCGAGAACCTGCAAGTCATCTTGCGGGCGCGACCGCCGACCGCGTGCCTGCCGCACTGGTCGTTCCTCCCGCTCGGCATGGCGTGGGTGCGGCGGCGCGACGCGCGCGAGGGGACTCGGAGCTCGCTGATGATCCCGGGTGGAGCCACCGAGATCGGCGCGCTCGGGTACGTGTCCGCCGCGCTCGAGCTCGCCGCGCAGATCGACCGAGGCGAGCTCCCCGCCCCCGCGCAGCTCGTGATCGGGGTCGGCTCGACCTGCACGAGCGCGGGGCTGCTCCTGGGCCTGCGCCTCGCGGCCGCGCGCGGGCTCGGGGGGCCGCGGGCGCCGCGGCTCGTCGCCGTGCGCGTGACGCCGTGGCCGGTCACGAGCGCGTATCGCATCGTGGACCTCGCGGTGCGCACGGGGCGGCTCCTCGCCGAGCGCGCGCGTGATCCGTCCCTGGCGATCGGGCGCGCGGCGCTGCGCGAGGGCCTGGAGGTCGACGGCCGCTACCTCGGCGCGGGCTACGGCGAGGCGACGCCGGAGGGGCGCGCGGCGATCCGCGCCTTCCGGGAGCACGCCGGCTTCGAGCTCGACACGACCTACAGCGCCACGGCGGCGGCCTGCGCGCTCGATCGCCTCGCGCAGGGGCCGGTGCTCTTCTGGTCGACCAAGAGCACCGCGCCGCTCCCCGCGGTCGCGCCCGAGGACTGGCGTTGGGCTCCGCGCGCGATGGTCCGCTGGATCGAGCGCGCCGAGCGCGGGTAGCTCACGCGAGCGCGCGGACGAGCGCCGCGTCCACGCCGTCCACCTCGAGCTGCTTGGACTTGGACGTCTCACCGCCCACGATCCGCACCGCGCGCTTCGGCACGCCGAGCGCCTTGGCGACGAGGCGGATCACCGCCGCGTTCGCCTCGCCATCGACGGGCGGCGCGGTGGTCCTCACGCGGAGCGCGCCGTCGTGCACACCCCCGACCACGTCGCGGCTGGCCCTCGGGCTGACGCGCACGTCGAAGCGGACCGCGCCGCCGACCTCCTCGACCCTGAACGTGGCAAGCTCGGGCACGTGAGCGACAAGTCTAGCCTGCCGCAGCTCGGACCCGAGAAGCTCGGGGCTCCGACGATCATGGATCGGGCACTCGCCGCGCGGCACGGGGTGCCCTACGTCCACCTCGTCGCCTTCGCGATCGACGTCGACCGCGTCCGCGCGGAGGCGGGCGACGACGACGCGCGCCCCTTCGCCTGGGAGGTGTTCCTCGTCGAGCGGTTCCTCGTGGAGCGCTTCGATCCGAACCGGCAGCCGGAGCAAGTCCTCTTGTTCGAGGACATCGTGCTCGGGGTGCTCGACGGCGCGGCAGACGTGCTCGGTACCCAGGTCGTCTTCGCGATCTGGGATCTGGTCCAGCGCGGCCGCTTCCCGCACCGTCTCGAGGGCGCCTTCGCGGGCTGGCCGGAGCGGCCCGACGGGCTCGCCGAGGATCTCGACGTGCTGTTCGCGGACGAGGCGACCCACGCCGCGTCCCTCGCGCGGACCTGCCTCGCCGCGCCGCTCGATCCGCCGCTCGCGCCACCCACCCGGGAAGCGCTCGAGGCGATGGCGAAGTAGAGTCCGCGCCGTGCACCCGGTCCTCTTCGAGATCCCCATGCCGTGGGGCGACCAGCGCGTCTACTCGTACGGCGTGATGCTCGGCACCTCGCTGCTCGTCGCCTGGTACACGATCATGTGGCTCGGCGCGAAGAGGGAGACGCTGAGCGCCGAGCTGATGCGCAACACGTTCATCGTGACCGCGGTCAGCGCGATCGTGTGCTCGCGCCTCCTCTACGCGGTGACGAATCCGGACGAGTTCCACTCGCTCGGCGATCTGTTCAACCTTCAAGGGGGGGGGCTCGTCGCCTACGGCGGCTTCCTCGGCGGGCTCGTCGGCGCGTGGGGGTTCCTGCGCTGGAAGAGGCAGAGCCTGCTCGCGTGGGCGGACCTCGTCGCGCCGACGCTCGGCACGGGGCTCGGGCTCGTCCGGGTCGGCTGCTACCTCTACGGCTGCGACTTCGGCCAGCCGCTCGCCGCGAACGCGCCCCAGTGGCTGCGCGACTGGGGCACGTTCCCACGCTGGACCGAGCCGGGGATGGACGGCTCGCCCGCGTGGTCGCGCCACGTCTCGGAGTACGATCTCTCGCCCCTCGCGGACTTCAGCCTGCCGGTGCACCCGACGCAGCTCTACGAGAGCGTCGTCGGGTTCGTGCTCGCCGCCGTCGCGTTCGGGATCTGGAGCCGGCGCGCGTTCCGCGGGCAGGTCATCCTCGCGGTCGCCGTCCTCTATGGGATCTGGCGCTTCCTGATCGAGTATGTCCGCGACGACCCGGAGCGCGGCTTCTACTTCGGCTTCTCCACCTCGCAGCTCATCTCGATCGCGCTCGTGCCGGTCTGCGCGTTCCTGTACTACGAGCTGCGCAAGCGCCAGCGCGCCGCGCCCGAGCCGCTCGCGGCGACCGTCGCGCCTGCCGAGCCCGCCCAAGACGAGGCACCCAAGGCCAAGGCGGGGGCGAAACGGCGCAAGAAGAGGAAGAAGCTGTGAGCCCCGGACACGATGTCCGTCGGTCGCGGCGCTCCTGACAGCTTGTCATCGCGCGCCCGGTCCGCGCCGCCGGGATCGCCGTGGGTCCGCGCGGCACGTCGATTGCCACGAGGGACCGCATGCGCGCTCGCCTCTTCACCTACTCCCTCGTCGCCGCCGCCCTGGCCGGCGGCACCGCGCTCGCCACCGACGTGCTGAGCGTCTCGGACGAGGAGGCGCTTGCGAGCCTCGTCGACGACCTCGTGGAGAGCCCGGACGACGCGATGCTCCACTGGATCGATCCGTCGCTCGCCCCCGTCGAGGTCCAGGTCGACGGAGAGCGGGGTGAGCTGTCGACGGCGCTGTCGCGCTTCGAGGGCGACGAGGTCGAGGTCGTGCAGCGCTCGGTCGAGCGCGAGGGCGATCGCGCGAACGTCGCGGTACGCGCGCGGGTCGACGGGCGGCTGGCGGACGCGCGCTTCCGCCTCGAGCGCCACGGCGAGCGCTGGCTCGTGCACCGGGTCGTCGCGCGCTGATTGATGCGGCGTGGGGTTCCGGGGTTAGCTCCCCGGGCCCATGCAGGTCATCGATCCCAGCAACGGTCGCGCGCTCGAGCGCTACGCGCCGATGGACGCGGCGGCTCTCGAGGCCGCGCTCGCGCGGAGCGAGTGCGCGTTCCACGCGTGGCGCGCGTCCTTCTTCGACGAGCGCGCGCGCCTGATGAAGAACGTGGCGGCGCGCCTGAGGGAGCGACGCGACGCGCTCGCGGCGCGGATGGCGCGCGAGATGGGCAAGCCGGTCCTCCAAGGCCGCGCGGAGATCGCGAAGTGCGCGCTCGTCTGCGAGCACTACGCGGAGCACGCCGCCGAGTACCTCGCGCCCGAGCCCGTCGGTGTCGGCGGCGACGAGGCGTGGGTCGCGTACCGCCCGCTCGGCCCGGTGCTCGCGATCATGCCGTGGAACTTCCCCTTCTGGCAGGTCTTCCGGCAGGCCGCGCCGGCGCTGATGGCGGGCGACGCCGTGCTCCTCAAGCACGCCGACAACGTGCCTGGCTGCGCGGACGAGCTCGCCGCGCTCTTCTCCGACGCGGGCGCGCCGGAGGGGCTGTTCGAGCGCCTGCGCATCGAGCTGCCGCTGGTGGAGCGCGTGATCCGAGATCCGCGCGTGCGCGCCGTCACGCTGACCGGGTCGACGCGTGCAGGCCGCGCGATCGCGGCGCAGGCCGGCGACGCGCTGACCAAGACCGTGCTCGAGCTCGGCGGGAGCGATCCCTACGTGGTGCTCGAAGACGCTGACCTCGCGCTCGCGGCCGACGCGTGCGTGGCGAGCCGGATGATCAACGCGGGTCAGAGCTGCATCGCCGCCAAGCGCTTCATCGTCGTGGGCGACGTCCACGATCGCTTCGTCGAGCTCGTCGTGGAGCGGATGGCCGCACAGCGGCTCGGCGACCCGCTCGACGAGACGACCGAGGTCGGCCCGCTCGCGCGACGCGACCTGCGCGACGCGCTCCACGATCAGGTCGCGCGCTCGATCACGGCGGGCGCACACGCACGGCTCGGCTGCGAGGTGCCGGACCGGCCCGGGTTCTTCTACCCGCCGAGCGTGCTCGTCGACGTCGCGCCGTCGATGCCGGCGTTCGACGAGGAGCTCTTCGGGCCGGTGGCGGCGGTCGTGCGCGCCCGCGACGAGGCCCACGCGATCGAGCTCGCGAACCGGAGCCCATACGGGCTCGGCGCGGCGGTGTTCACCACCGACCTCGCGCGCGGGCGCCGCATCGCGGAGACCCAGCTCGAGGCCGGGAGCTGCTTCGTCAACACGTTCGTCCGGAGCGACCCGCGCCTGCCGTTCGGCGGGATCAAGGACAGCGGCTACGGCCGAGAGCTCGCGCGCCACGGGATCCTCGAGCTCGTGCAGGCCAAGACGGTGTACGTCGCGGTTGCGTGAGATGGGCGTGGCGCTAAGCCCTGCCGATGTCGGAGCGTATCTCCTCTCTGGAGGAGTTCTGGGCCTTCTATCTCAGCGAGCACCGCGACCCCACGTCGCGCCGGCTGCACTTCGTCGGCACGACGGGCTTCCTCGCCTCGATGGTCGGCGCCGCGATCACGAGCCCGATCGCGTTCCCCCTCGCCGCCGCCGTGGCCGCCCGGCTCCTCCAGAAGGGGCTCGACGCCGAGAAGGACGCTCCGCCCTTCGCGCACGCCGCGGCCGTCCTCGGCGTCGGCACGCTCGCCTCGCCGATCTTCTTCCCCGCCGGCGTCGCGTGCGCGTATGGCTTCGCGTGGGTGGGGCACTTCGGGTTCGAGAAGAACCGGCCCGCGTCGTGGACGTACCCGCTCTACTCGCTCGCCAGCGACTTCAGGATGTACGGTCGCATGCTTCGTGGACAGCTCTGGGACGGCGATCCGCTCGAGGAGCTCGGCCTCGACGACCCGACGGTGGCGCGCGAGTCGTCGCCGCCCCCGCCGGCCGATCCCGTCGTCCTCAACTGAGCGCTGAGCGCTCGCGAGGACCGCGGTTGACAACTGCCTCGCGCGCCCGTAAATAGTGTCTTGGAGACACTATTAATGACGAACCCGCGCCTCGAGCCGCTGCTCCTCCGCGAGGAGGACTACGGTCTCGCCACGGATCTGTACCAGATCACGATGATGGCCGCGTACCGCGCGCGAGCCGATCTGTCGCCCGCGGCCTCGAGCACCTTCGAGCTCTTCGTGCGCCGGCTCCCGAAGGGCCGCGCCTTCCTCGTCGCGGCCGGACTCGAGCAGGCCCTCGCGTACCTCGCCGGCCTGCGCTTCTCCGACGAGGACGTCGCCTACCTGCGGGCGCTCCCGGTCTTCGCCCGGACCGAGCCCGGGTTCTTCGACTGGCTCCGCGCGTTCCGCTTCACCGGCGACGTCGACGCGATCGCGGAGGGCACCGTCGTGCTGCCGAACGAGCCGCTCGTGCGCGTCACCGCGCCGCTCGCGGAGGCGCAGCTCGTCGAGACCTACCTCCTCGCGACGATCAACGCGCAGACGCTGATCGCGTCGAAGGCGGCGCGCGTGCGCATGGCGGCGGGCGAGCGCACGTTCGTCGACTTCGGCGCCCGGCGCGCGCACGGCTTCGGCGCGGCGCTGCTCGCCGCGCGCGCCTCCTGGATCGCGGGCGCCAACGGGACCTCCAACGTGGCCGCCGCGCGGAAGCTCGGCATCCCGGTGCTCGGCACCGCGGCCCACGCGTTCATCATGAGCTTCGAGCGCGAGGAGGACGCCTTCGCGGCCTACCACGCGCGCTACCCCGACCACTGCGTGCTGTTGATCGACACCTACGACACCCTCGAGGGCTGCCGGCGCGCCGCCGAGCTCGGCCCCGCGCTGAAGGGCGTGCGCCTGGACAGCGGCGACCTCGGCGGCCTCGCGCGCGAGTGCCGCGCGATCCTCGACGCGCGCGGGCTCCACGATACGAAGATCGTCGCGAGCGGCGACCTCGACGAGGACAAGATCACCGCGCTCCTGTCCGCCGGTGCGCCGATCGACAGCTTCGGGGTGGGCACCGAGCTCGTCACGAGCCGCGATCAGCCGGCGCTCGGGGGCGTCTTCAAGCTCGTCGAGCGCACCGACGGCGACCGCCGCATCCCCGTGATGAAGCTCAGCGAGGGCAAGGTGAGCTGGCCCGGGCCCAAGCAGGTGTGGCGGGTCCACGCGCCCGACGGGACGCTCGCGCACGACGTGATCGAGCTCGCCGACGCGCCGGCGCCCGGCGGGGCGCGGCCGCTGCTCCAGCCGGTGATGCGCGGCGGCGCGCTCCTCGACGCGGCCCACGATCCCCTCGAGGCGATGCGCGCGCGCTGCGCCGAGGGCCTGCGCACCCTCCCCGCCGGGCTCCGCCGGCTCCACGGCTACGACGAACCCCCCGTCCGCATCGGGCCCGCGCTCCACGCGCTCGCTGAGGAGCTGAAAGGAAAGTTGTCATGAAGATCGACCCCTCGGACAGCGTGTTCGTCGACGTGGACACCCAGGTCGACTTCGTGGAGCCGAGCGGCGCGCTCTACGTGCCCGGCGCGGAGCGGCTCAAGCCCGCGTTCGCGCGGCTCGTCGCGGCGGCGCGGCGACATGGGCGGCCGGTCGTCGCGTCGGCCGATGCGCACCCCCCGGACGACCCAGAATTCGGGCAATTCCCGCCCCACTGCCTCGCGGGGAGCCCCGGGGCGGAGCGCGTCGCCGAGACCGCCCCGAACGGCGCGCGCGTGATCGACGCGCGCGGCCGCGACGCGGGCAGCGAGCGCGCGTGCTCCACGGTCGTGCTCGAGAAGGTCGCCTTCGATCTCTTCACGAACCCCGCCGCCGCAGACGTCGTCGCGGCCACCGGCGCGCGGACCGCGATCGTGTTCGGCGTCGCGCTCGACTACTGCGTGCGCGCGGCGGCGCTCGG
>JAYRVK010000399.1:0-2966 GCA_041918555.1 Sandaracinaceae bacterium | reverse complement strand
GCGCATGGCCTCGAGCTCGTGCTCGAGCTCCTCGGCGTGAACGCTCGCGGCGTCGAGCGCGTCCTGCTGCTCGCGGAGCCTCTCCGTCAGCTCCGAGACGCGGCCGGCGTCGATCGGGCTCGGCGCGGGCGCCGGAGCGCGCGCGGCGGCCGACGGGACCTGCACCACCGCGTACGCGTCGAGCACGACGTCCTCGTCGCCGCAGAGCGCGAGGAAGCGCTCCGCGGACTCGCCCGCGCCCTCGAGCAGCGAACCGTCGAAGGTCACCTCGAGCTCGCCCGGCGGCGCGAAGTCCACGAGCGAGAACCCGCGGAACGGTGCCTGGCCGATCATGCGGACGGACTCGAAGCGGTCCTGCAGGAGATCGAAGAAGGCCTCGTACGCGAGACCGTCGCGCTCGCTGCCCGCGACCAGCACTCCGCCCTCCGCGAGCCAGCGCCGGACGTGCTCGATCCGCAGATCCTCGCCGAGCCCCGCGGCGCGGAGGTCCGGGATCACGATGACGTCCCAGCGGCCGGCGTCCTCGTCGGTCGGCCACCGCCGCGTCTGCACGCGTCCCCCGCGCCGCGTCCCGCGCACCCGCGCGCGGGGCGAGACGAGATCCACGCTCCGCGCGACCTTGGCCAGCCGCTCGGGAGCCCGGCTCTCCAGATCACCGACGTAGAGCACGCGCTTGTCGCTCGCGAGCTCTTCGACGTAGACGGCGATCGTGAGCTCGGCGAGCTCGGCCTCGGTCGTGGGTTCGGGCATGGCTCTGGGCATCCCCGGCGCGGGGAGGCGCGGACTATATCGGCCGGCTCGATCACAGGTCAACGAGGCCGGCCCACCCCGGGGATCCGGGCTATGTTGCCGTCGTGTCGAGCTCCAGCCCCACGGTGGCGCGCTACCTCTCGCGCCTTCGCCGCCGGGCCGCCGCGATCCACGCGCTCCGCGCGCTCGTGGGCGCGGCCGGGGCGGCCGGCGCCGTGTTCGCGGTCGGCGCGTTCGCGCTCGGCCCGATCGGAGACGCGTGGACCGCGGGGATCGCGTGGGCGCTCGTCGCGGCGACGGCAGGGGCCGTGACGGCGTGGGGCTGGCGCGCGTTCCGGCCGCTGCGCGGCCCGGGGGTCGCGCGGCTCCTCGCCGCGGTGGCGCCCGAGCTCCCCTCGGCGGCGCGCTCCGCGTACGAGCTCGAGGTGGCCGCGCCCGCGCAGGCCTCGCCCGCGCTCGTCCGCGCGCACGCGGCGCGGATCGAGCGAGAGCTGCGGTTCATCGCGCCGCGCCACGTCGTGCCCTGGCGCGACCTCGCGGATCGAGCGGTCGGCCTCGGCGTGGTCGGCCTGGTCGCGGCCGGGGTGCTGCTCACCTCGGAGCGGGGCGCCGCGGGCGCCTACGCCCTGGTCCACCCTGGCCAGCGCGACGCCGGAGGCGAGCGCGTCGCCGTCGCGTTCTCGGGGGTCGCGGCGCGGCTCACGTACCCGAGCTACCTCGCGCGCGAGCCCGTCGACGTCGTCGATCCGAGCGTGCTCGAGGTGCCCCGCGGCACGAGCGTGGAGGTCCGCGCCCATGCCCGGCTCGACGCCGCCGGCGCCGCGATCCGGGTCGGCGAGACCGCGACGCCGATGGAGCGCGACGACGAGGGCCGCTGGTTCGGGCGCTTCGTCGTGCGGACCGACGCCGAGCTCGTCCTCCGGCTCCGCCAGCCGAGCGGCGAGTGGGTGCGCGACGCCGTCCCGCGCACGGTCCGCGCGCTCGCGGATCAGGCGCCCGCGGTGGCGCTGCTGGTCCCGGCACAAGACCTGGTGGTGAGCGAGCCGGAAGAGATCCCGCTGCGCTGGGACGCGAGCGACGACGTCGGGATCGCGGCGATCGACCTCGTCGTCCGCGGGCCAGACGGAGAGGAGCAGCGACGGCGACTGGTCTCGCACGCGGAGGGGCAGACCCCGCGGGCGGCGGACGGCGAGGACGCGGTCGACCTCGCGATCCACGCGCTCGCCCGCGGCGAGAGCCTCTCCTTCTGGATCGAGGCGCGGGACTCGGACGTGGTCAGCGGCCCGAACGTGGCGCGCTCGCGCGAGGTGACGGTGACCCTCGCGAGCGAGGCGAGCCGCCGCGACCAGCGGCTCGGGCGGTTCGAGGCGCTCCTCGACACCGCGATCCACACGCTCGCGGACCGCCTCGAGCGGGCCGTCCCGGAGGCCGAGGCGGAGGCGCTCGCACGGTTCGAAGCGATGCGCGCGCCCACGGAGGGCTTTCTCCTCGCGCTGCGCGAGCTCGTGGACGGGATGCGCGCCGAGGGCGGGTTCGACGAGGCCGACGCGGGGCTGCTCCGCGAGATGACCCGCCGCGTCCGCCGGCTCCTCCACGAGGAGCAGCTCGCGCACGGACGCGCGATCGCCGCCCTCGCGGCCCGGCAGCGGATCGACGAGCGCTTCGCGACCGAGCTGGAGCAAGACGTCTTGACGCTCGACGATCTCCTCGCCGAGGCCCGCGTGCAGGACGCCGCGGAGATCGCGCGCGAGCTCGAGCAGATCCGTCGCGAGATCCAGTCGCTCCTCTCGGAGCTCGTGCGGACCGACTCGCCGGAGGCCCGCCAGGAGCTGCTCGCCGCGATCGCGCGGGCCCAGGCGCGCATGCGCGAGCTCGCGCAGCGCCTCTCGCGGATGGGCACGAGCGTGCCGGAGGAGTTCGCGAACCGGGGCGAGACGCCGAGCGGCCAGACCGCGGACTCGCTCGAGCGGCTGCGCGAGGCGGTCCAGCGGGGCGACCTCGAGGGCGCGCAGGCGCTCGTCGCCGAGCTGCGCTCGCAGATCGATCAGATCGCGCGGCAGCTGGGCCAGACCCAGGAGGAGCTCGCGGAGGCCGCCGGCTTCGGGCCGCGCGATCGCGCGATGGCCAACGCGATGGAGGCGCTCGGCGAGCTCGAGGCCGAGCAGCAGCGCCTCGCCAACCGCGGCACCGAGCGCCGGAGCCGCGCGGCGCGGCGG
>JAYRVK010000398.1:0-20021 GCA_041918555.1 Sandaracinaceae bacterium | reverse complement strand
GGCGGTACGACGCCATCGCGGGGAGGAGGCCGAAGACCACGAGCGCTGCTGCGAAGACGAGGTCGTGCATCCCGCCCACGCCGGGCAGGGGCCGACCGGCGGCGGCGAGCGCACGCGAGCCCTCGCTGGCGAGCCAGCCGCCGGCGAACGCGGCGGCCATGAAGGCGCCCGTGGCGAGGAACGCGAGGGCGCCGGGGAGGATCGTCCACTGCGCGGCGAGCGGCGCCTCGGGCGCGGGCTCGTCCTTCGGCGCCTCCTCTGGCGCGTCGGGCTTCGCCGCCGGCGCTTCGGGAGCGCGCGCGGGGGGCGCGGCCTCCGGTGTGGACGCCGGCGTCGCCACGACGGGCTCTTCGGGGACCGCGCTGTCGCGCTTCACCTGCGCGAGGCGGTGCCCGTAGCCCATCGCCTTGGCCTTCTTGAGGTAGAACGCGCGGTCCTTCGTCGGGAGCGCCTCGTTCGACACGAGCTCGAGGCAGTAGCGGACGCAGCCGAGCTCGGCCATCGCGATCACGTACGCTTGGTCCTTGGCTTCCCCTTCGATCTCGGCGGCGCGGGCGACGTTGCGGTACCAGACGTCGGCCTTGTCGCGGTCGGTCGCGTAGTGGACGCCCATCTCGTAGAGGTTCGCCACGTAGACCTTCGCGCGCAGGCTCCCGCGCTGCGCGGACGAGCGCAGTCGCTTGGCGCCCTCGGCGACGTCCCGCCCCACGCCGAGCCCGTTCATGAACGCGACCCCGACGAAGTACTCGGCCTCCGCGCTGCCGAGGCGGCTCGCCGCCTCGAAGCACTCGATCGCCTTGAACGCGTCCTTCGGGATCGCGCCCTCGCCCACGCGGTACGCGGCGCCGAGCTCGATCAGCCCCTGTGCGTCCTCGCTCGCGACGAGCTCGTCGATGCTCGCGGTCGGCGCCTCTTCCGCGCGCGACTCCTCGAGCATCTCGTCGAGGGCCTCCTCGGCGGGGTCGACCTTGGCCTGCGCGCTCATCGTCGCGCGATTCTACGCCGAGCCGAGGGGGACTGTTCCGGAGAGTCAGCTCAGGAAGCGCTGCACGGTGAGGCGCAGGATCACGTCGCGGTCCGGATCGTCCTTGCGCCGGATCAGCGGGAAGGGAAGCGCAGGCGGATCCTCGAGGTCGTCGAGCGCGCTTCCGCGCAGCTCGATGACCGTGACGTCGTCGTCGAAGTCCTCCATCGCGAGCTCCATGCGCGGGAGGCCTCACCACGGCCCGTGCCAACGCCATCTCATGGCGCACGCAGCCTCGGAGCGCGCCGAGGTGGCGGCTCGGCGAGCCACCGGATCGGCTAGCGCGGGCGCCGATGACGCGCTCTTGACGCGACGCGGCATCGGGCCCAGGTTGCCGCCGTGGATCTGGACCTGGCGATCTTGTTCGCGTCGGGGAGCGCGCTGACCCTCGCGCTCGTGCTGGCGGTCGTGCGCCGGATGGTCCCACGCTAGACGCGCACGGCCTCGACCGCGGAGAGGACGCCGACGAGCTCGCGCATGCGCGGGTCCTCGGCGGCCTGGCTCCCTCCCGCGGCCTTCACGTAGAACCCCGGCAGCTGCGCGGACCAGTGCTCGAAGTAGCGGTTGCCCGCGAAGACCAGCTCCACGTGCTCGGGCTCGGCCTCGGCCGGCGGCGCGTCCTCGAAGTCCACGTCGGCCCAGTCGATCTCGTCGGCGGCCTCCGCGCTCTCGCGGGTCGTGTCGAGCGTCTCCGAGTAGCTGAGGCGCACCGGTACCGCCGGGGTGCGGCGCGCGCGCGGCTCGAACAGCGAGAGCAGCGCGTCGCTGATCTTCACCTGCAAGATCGTCGCGACGAGCGCGAAGTCGATGTCGCTCCGGTTGAAGTACGGGAACACCGCCTTGCCGAGGACCGGCAGGATCAGCTTGCTCGTCACCACCTCGCGCACGTACCGCTCGACGAGCGCGGTCGGGAGCTCGATCGCGGAGCTGCGGAACCGGCCGACCGAGCGCTGCGCCCAGTGCTTGAGGACGTGCACGAGGAGCTTCTTGACCTTGTCCGAGACCTTGATGCTCATCGGCGCGAGGGTCTTGTAGTAGGTGCGCACCTCGAGGTGCAGCTCGTCGTGCGGGATCGTGAGGTGCTCGAAGAGCTCCCCGAAGACCGCGCCGCTGTAGTGCCGCAGCATCTCGACGCGGACCGCGTGGACGAGCGCCTTGGCGTTGTGCTCGAGCCGCGCGCGCTTCTCCTCTTCGTCGCGCGACGGAGTCAGGAGGCGCAGCGCCTCGACGAGCTCCGAGTGGATCGCGCGGAGCTCCGTCGCGAGCTCGCGCCGCTTGATGTCCTCGGCGAGCTTGGCGCGGAGGTGGCTCGCGAGGAGCGGGATCCCGCTCCGCGGGAGGCCCCGCTCGTCGGTCCCCTCCATCGCCGCCCACTTGTCGGTGTGGCTCCCCACGAAGGTCCGCACCGCCTGGGAGTCGTGGTAGCCGGCCTTGACCGCGTCGTAGTCGGGGCTCCCCGGCTTGAGCGTGTTCATCTGGTCGGCGTAGGGGTTGCGGATCCAGAACATGTTGGTGAACGGCCGGCTCCGCTCGCCCCAGTTGTAGATCCAGCTCGCGTGGCTGCGCGCCCAGAACTCGACGCAGGCCTCCTCGACGCGCGAGTCCCAGCGGTCGCGCGCGTTGTCGCTGCGGAGCGAGCCGAGGCTCATGTCGTACTTCGTGAGCGCCATGAAGAGGCTCGGGCGCTGCACCTCGTCGGCGTCGATCGGCGTGGGCGCGCCGTGGCGGATGTGCAGCCAGCGCTCGACCTGGTGCTGCATCTGGATGGCCTCGGGCTTGGTCGGGCCGGGCGAGGCGAGGACGAGCGCGGTGATCTCGCGGTCGAGCGCGTACTGCTCGAACAAGAAAGTGAGCTTGCCCCGCTTGAACACCTCGATCGCGTTCTCGAGGTTGCCCGTGTTGAGCTCGCCGGGCTCGAAGCCGTTGATGCCGCGGAGCGCGCGGCCGCCCGGGAAGTCGAGCAGGTCCGTGTTGCCGAGGAGCGAGCCCGGCACCGGCTCGAGGGGGAGCCGGATCTCCGCGATCAGCGCCGCGAGCGTGCTCGGCTCGATGGCGATCTCGCGCGCGCTGGCCGGTGCGTACACGCGCATCGTTCCTTGCGGGGTGCCGATCGCGTTGAGGCACGCGGCGTCGATCACGCTCGCGTGGGTGCTCGACGCGCGCACGTAGTCGAGCTCCACCTCGACGGAGTCGGCGTGGCCGAGCGCCTCGACGCCCTGGATCAACGCCTCGGCGAGGCGATCGAGGTCGCGCGAGTAGCCGCGGCCGCCCCAGAGGAGCGAGTACACGGAGGTCCAGCCCGCGATCGAGCCGATGCCCGCCTTCCAGGCCTCGGTGCGCAGCTCCGGGTGCCGGCGCAGCTCGTTCAGGTACGGGTGGCGGTCCTGGTACTTCTTGAGGGTGTTGTGCCAGACGGAGTCCCACGCCTCGCGGTAGCGCGCCGGCGCCGGCGGCCCGCCGGCGAGGCGCGCCTCGCGCAGCACGCGCTCGACGCGCTCGGCGTCGACGGGCGGCGCCGTGCACTCGACGAGGAAGCCGGTCGCGATCGACTCGAGCATCACCTCGAGGCTGAGCACCGTGCAGTGGAAGTCGCCGCGCGCGAGCGGCGGCCCCGCGTGCGAGGTGAACCGCGTGACCGTCCCCGTCGACTCGACGCCCTTGGCGGGGTTGATGTCCTGGAGGAAGTCCACCGCGCCGCCCTTGGCGAGCACCTTCAGCGTGCCGAGCTCGTGGCTGAGGAGCGCGCCGACGAGGAAGGACTTCCCCGCCTGCGACGGCCCGAAGAAGCCGAGGGACTGCGGCCGCGCCCACGCCCGTCGGAGCTTCTTCATGCGGAGCGACAGATCCGTGAGCGCCTGCGCCTCGGGGGGGGGGTCGCCGCTCCCCGAGAGCGCGGCGGCGCGCGCGTCGTCGATCGATCGCTCGAGCGTCTCTAGCGTGTGGTCGTCCATCAGTGGTCGTGCCAGTTCCCGCCGCGGTCGCGCCACTGGACGCGCACGCCGTCGAAGTTCTGTCCCGGCTGGAGGTACACGCGGAAGTGCGCGCCCGCGCCGGAGTAGTCGCGCACCTTCCCGGTCCCGCCGATGATGCGCCACTGCACCGCGTCGGCGTGATAGTAGGCGCGGCTCGGCAGCGGCTGACCCTGGCCCGGAACCCAGTAGTAGTAGCCGCCGCTCGGGTCGGAGCTCTCCCCGTAGATCGGATCGCCGTCCTCGTCCGTCGGCGGTTCGCCGCTGCCGCTGCCGCTGCCGCTGCCGCTTCCGCTGCCGCTGCCGCTGCCGCTTCCGCTGCCGCTGCCGCTCCCGCTGCCTCCGCCGTCCGAGCCGGAGCCGCTACCGCCGCCGCCGCCGTCGCTCGCGCCGCCCGCGCCCCCGTCGCTCGCGCCGCCCGCGCTGCCGTCGCCGCCGCCCGCGGCGCCGTCGCCGATCACCGCGCCGTCGGCGCTCGCGCTGCCGTCGAGCGGGACGCCTCCATCGCCCAGCTCGGTCGCGGGCGGGCCGCCGTCGTCGATGGCGTTGCCGTAGATGGGCTCCTCCGCGAGCCCTCCGTCGCCCTGCGCGGCGCCGCCGTCGGGGCCGCTCGTCGCGTCGCCCTGGCAGTCGCGGAAGAGCACGAGGCCGAGCCACGCGAGGAACAAGAGGCCGACGACCACGAGGACCCAGATCCACCACGGGCGCCCCTCGGTGACCTCCTCGTCCTTCTTCTCCTCGTCCTTCTTCTCCTCGCCCTCGGCCCCGGCCGCGTCGCCCTCCGCCGCGTCTCCGCCGCCGACGATCATCGCGGCCGCCGCGGCCGACTTCGCGCCCGCGCGCCCGGGCGGGAGCTCGCCGCGCTCGGCGGCCGCCTCCTGCTCCTGCCGGATCAGATCGCGGAAGTCCTGGTAACCGAAGAGGTACTCCGCCGCGTGCTTGATCTTGCGCGGCGAGGCGCCCCAGTTGATGACCTTGAGCTTGCCGTCGCCGGGATCGAAGAAGTAGTGCGCGCCCTCGTCCGCGCCGAGCGCGGGGATGGTGAACGCCTCCTTGTACTTGTCGTACCCGCTGCCGCCCTTCTCGAAGACCTCCGCGGTGCGCTCGAGGCACGCGAAGAAGTCCTCGGTCGCCTTCTCCACCCGCGCCGCGTGCTCGACGCGCGCCTCGGGGAGCGGCACCAGCCCGGTGAGATCCCACTCGACCCGCGCGGGCAGGCTGTCCGAGCCCTCGGTCTCGGGCACGAGCAGGCGCCCGTCGAAGAACTGCTCCTCGTTGAGATCGGGCGCGAGCTTCCAGATCGAGACCCCGCCCACGAGGTTCGGGAGCCAGGAGCTCTCGCGATCGTCCTTCGTCATGTCCTCACCGTCGCCTTCACGCGGACCCTGTCGTTAGCGACCACGCGACAGAGGAACGACTTGGGGCTCAGGATCTTCGCGCTCGAGGCGTCGGAGCCGAGCGCGCGCTCGTGGAGCGCGGAGTCGAACACGCGCGCGTGGTCGACGCTCTCGAGCTTGAGCTGCTCGAGCTCGGTGCTCATCAGGCGCGCGAGCAGCGGCGAGAGCGGGCGCACGAGCTCGGCGTCGAGCGGGTGCTCCTCGGCGAAGCGGTAGTAGAGCCGGCTCACCTCGAGCGCGACGGTGAGCTTGGCCTCCTCGTCCATCGCCGCGCGGAAGTAGAAGTTGATCCCGTTGGCCAGCGCGAACGCGGTCTCGCTCCCGAGCTCGTCGCCGAGCGTCCCGAAGAACATGCGCAGCGCAAAGCTCGTGTCGCCCGGGCGCGCGCCGAGGATCGACTCGTCGAGGATGTCGCTCAGCACGATCTTCCTCAGCACCGCGCGCGCGGTCTCGTCGCCGCCGCTCGCCGCGGGGGCCGCCGCGCTCGCCGGCGCGAGCCCCTTCACGGCCTCGCCGAGCGCGCGTGCGTCCACGCTGCGCACGAGCGCGTCGAGGACCTTCTTGCCGAGCTCCGCGCTCACGAGGCCTCGCCCTCGTCGTAGGCCTTGTAGGGCGTGCTCAGGACGCCGGTGTCGAGCCAGTAGCGATCGACGGTCACCGTCTTGAGGCGCAGCCGGAAGTCGTGCGGCCCGAACGAGTGCGACCCGCGCTGGCTCTTCACCTCGCCGATCGCGATCTGTCCGCGCTCGTCGATCGAGAAAGTCACCTTGACGCGATCCTCGAGGAGCGCGTGCTCGACCTTCGGGCTCGCGGGGAGCACCTCGAAGAGCGGCGAGCCGTCCATCTCCTGGCTGTCGACGTTCCGGAAGCCGATCATCATCCCGCGCGCGTAGAGGAACTCGGGGCTCTGAGGCCCGTCGCGGAAGAGCTCGTTCACCCGCGCGATGTGCGGCTCGGTCGCCTGGTAGAGCCCGTAGATCGGGCGCTGCACGAGCTCCTCGAGCCCCTCGAGCAAGAGGCCCGGGAGCTGGTTGCGCCCCGCGAGGTGGAGCACCGCGGCGCCCGCCGCGACGGTCGACTTCGGGTCCTTGATGAGCCCGCCGTCGCGCCACTTGGACGGGTACCAGTCGCCGACCGCGTAGTCCGCCATGGTCTTGATCCGCGGCGGCGACACGGGCATCTCGCCGACGAACAACCGCCGCACCGCGTGCAGCTTGCTCGTGCGGCCGGCGAGCACGAGGAGGTCGACGTCGAACTGCGCGAGGATGTCGGCGTACTTGCGCAGCGGCTCGCGCAGGATGCGCTCGACGGAGCGCTCGACCTCCTCCTTGTCGAAGCGAAAGCTGAGGTTCATGAGCCCGGGCCAGCCGGGCACGGCGTGCGCGAGGAACCGATCGAGCTCGACGAGCACCGGGCCCGAGGGCGGCGGTCGATCGAACACGCGCCAGACGTCGGCGACCGAGTAGTGCCGCTCCGCGTTGTGCTCCGGGATCTCGAAGCCCTCGGCGATCGCCCAGTAACACTGCGCGACGGGGAGCCAGAAGTACGGGACGAGCTTGGCCTTGAGCGTGCGCCACGCCGCGCCGTGCCCCGCGTCGCCCTCCGCGAGGAGCTGCCCGAGCTCGCGCCGCGCGCGGCTCGACGGGAGCTGCGCCATCACCTGGTCGAGCAGGATGTCCTCGACGATCGCCTTGCACACGTCGTCGCCCGCGATGCTGATCCCGTCCTGGAACAGCTTCTTCACGTGGAGCGCGGTGCCCGTGCCCGGCATCAGGTCGCGGTACTCCGCGATCATCACGTCGCTCGTGCCGCCGCCGATGTCGACCGACGCGATGCGGATCGTGCCGTCCTCGTGGCCGAAGATCCGCACGAGCTCCTCCATCGAGCCCGCGAAGCTGTGGACGATCTCCTGGTAGACGTAGACCATCTGCGAGGCCATCGCCTCGTCGACGACGAGGAAGCGGTCGAAGCCGCGGGTCTGGGCGTCGTAGTTCGGCCGGTCCTCGGGGCGGACGTTGAGGTAGTGGCACGCGAGGACCACCGCGTTCCGCACGAGCGTCTCGTAGACCTCGAGCTCCTCGGGCCGCATCGCGCTCGGGTACGTGAGCACCAGGTGGCGGAGGATCCGGGGCAGCCCCTCGCGCCCCTGGAAGCGGCGGTAGCGCAGCGAGTTGATCTGCGAGTAGGCCTGCTGGAGGATCTCGACCATCGCGAAGAGCATCATCGAGCGCGGCGCGTAGCGCGGGTCCGCCGGGGTCGAGGGGCCGTCCTCGCGCACCGCGATGCCGTCGCCGAGATCGAAGAGGTGCTTGAGCAGGCGGCCGCTCACGGGGCGGTACTCGTCGCCTTGTTTGCGCGCGAAGTGCCAGCGCTCCTCGGCGGCCTTCTCGTCCCAGAGGTAGCGCTTGGGGCCCGAGAGCGAGCACTGGTAGCGGTGCGGCGTCTCGAGCGCCCGGTCGAGCGCCTCGCGGCCGAGCCGCGTCAGCGACGGGAGCGCGAAGCTCTGCCCGACGGCGACGTCGTGCTCGGTGTCGTCGAACGCGCCGGGGAGGAACGTGATGCGCGAGCCGAACGTCTCGTCCGAGACGTGGAACGGGTTGGCGCCGTCGCGCAGCTCGAGCGGGACGCTCGAGACGCCGTTCTGGTGGGTCTCGACGAGCACCGCGTTCGAGCGCGAGTTGCCGAGGTCGAGGACCAGCGACACCGGCACGGTGGCGTGATCGGCCAGCTTGGAGAAGCGCAGCCGCGGCAAGAGCGGCGAGAGCGTCTCGAGGAGCGCGGCGAGCTTGAAGGGCGCGCGGTCGATCCCCTGCTTGCCGAGCTCGCGCATGAAGTTGCGCGTCACCGGGTGCGAGAGGAACGAGCCGAGCTCGTTCTTCTCGAGCGGCCGGAAGGGGCGGCCCGCGTCGATCGCCGCGTCGAGGTGGCGGCCCTTGGACCCCTCGGCCTGCATCGTGTCGATCGCGAGGAGCGCGCGGACGTGGCCGGGGCGATCGCTCTCCTGCAAGAAGACTTGCACGCAGTGCGCGCAGCTCAGCTGGTAGGGCGCGGGCAGCCAGCGGCCCTGGAGCTCGGGCAGGTGCTCGACCGCGCTGATCTCGACGTCGGGCTCCTCGCCGGGCTCCGCGCGCCGCACCGAGTCGCCCGCGCGCTCGTTCTCGCCCTTCACGATCACGAACCCGCTCACGAGATCGGGGAGCGGCGCGGGGAGCGCCACCTCGTGGAAGATCACCCCGGTGTCGAAGAACAGCTCGAGCACCTCCTTGGTGGCCTCGACCGGCTCCGCGGAGCGGCTCCGCGGGCCGGCGATCGAGCTGTCGAGCGAGACTTTGCGCTTCACGGTTCCTCGGCGCCGGACTCTATCGCGCGATCGCAACCATGTGTATGCGTGTCGGATTCCGGGGAATCGAAAGCGCGGTCCCGGCGTCGGCCCGCTATGCTGGGGGTCGTGCACGTGCAGGTCTGCGAGACGTGTGGGGGCGCGCTCGGCCCGAGCTCCGAGCATCCGCCCTGTCTGTGCGAGCTCGCGCCCCTCGTCCCCGCGCCCAAGGGCACCGCGAGCGAGGCGCGCGCGCTGCGCTGTCCGTCGTGCGGCGCGTACGTCGAGAGCGGCGTGCGCCGCTGCGGGCACTGCCGCGTCGAGCTCGCGAGCGTCCGCTGTTGGCGGTGCTTCGCGCTCTCGTTCGCGGGCACCGATCACTGCGCGCGGTGCGGCGCGCGGCTCGGCCTCGAGGGCGATCTCGGACCGACCGAGCTGCGCTGCCCGGGCTGCGAGGGCGACGTGCTCCACACCATCGACGTCGGCGAGCACCGCATCAAGGAGTGCCCCGCGTGCGCCGGCGTGCTCGTCGATCACGCGACGCTCGAGGCGATCACGCACGCGCGCGAGGCCGAGGCCGGCGTGCGGCTGCGCGGCGCGCCCGTGGCGCAGGCCCGCCCGAGCGCCGAGCGGATCGTCTACCGCAAGTGCCCGGCGTGCCCGCAGATGATGAACCGGCAGAACTTCGGGCGGCTCTCCGGGGTGATCGTCGACGTCTGCAAGGCCCACGGCGTCTTCTTCGACACGGACGAGCTCACGCTCGTGCTCGAGTTCGTCGCGCGCGGCGGCATGGCCAAGGCGCGCGAGCGCGAGGTCGAGGAGGCCAAGGCCGAGCTCAGCAAGCGCCGCCTCGAGGCGCTCCACGAGCAGAAGAAGGCGGCCGGCGCCTACCACCACCGTCTGGTCTACGGGTCCAGCGGGGGCGCGCTGATCAGCGCCCTCGGCGGCTTCGACTGGAGATCGTGACGCGAGCCACGCCGAGCGCGGCCGCGTGGCGCTCGAGCGCGGCGCGGAGCGCGGCCTCGTCGAGCGCGACCCCCTCCTCGCGCCAGACGTTCTCCACCTCGAGCGCCCCGTCGCGCACGCGCGCCTCGATCCGTCCGACGAGCGCGCCGCGGTGGAGCAGCGGGCATACGTACCAGCCGAAGCGCCGCTCTTCGGCCGGCTTGTACACCTCCCACCCGTAGTCGAAGCCGAACACCTGCTCGACGAGCTTGCGATCCCAGAGCAGGGGATCGAGCGGCCCGAGGATGCGCATGCGCTCGTCGGTCGTGGGGGTGCGGCGCGCGAGCGCCTCGGGCCGCGCGAGGTAGCGCCGGCGCGAGCCCTCGACCAAGACCTCGGCGAGCACGCCCTCCTCGACCAGCTCCGCGGGCAGCGTGTCGCGGACCTCGCGGAGCATCCCCCAGATCGGGCCCGTCGCGGTGGTCATCAGGCCCGCCGCGTCCACGCGCTCGAGGAGCGCCCAGCGGTGGAAGCGCTCGGTCGCGGGCGCGTCGTGGTGCGCGGGGAGCGCGCGCTCGGGTAGATCGTACACCTTCGCGCCGCCGCTCGCGCGGCCCGCCACCACGACCCGGCAGCGCGTCCACAGGATCTCGAGGGCCATGGTCGTCATGCGCCCGGTGCCCTTCCAGCCGCTCCAGTCGAGCGCGCGCACCGCCCCGTGGTCGGTGAGCTGGGCGCTCGTCGACGGGCCGCGCTCGCGCAGCTCCGCGAGCACCGCGTCGAGGACGGACGCGGGCACGCGCCGGCTGCGCTCGGAGAGGCGCCACCACGGCGTCTGGACGGCCCGGTCGCGGTAGTACGGGAAGGCGCTCGCGGGCAGCAGGCACCGCTCCTTCGCGAAGTGCTCGAAGGCGTGGCCCGGGAGCAGCGCGTCGTAGACGTCGCCCTTCGCGCAGCCGTCCACGCGCGCGAGCGCGACGAGGTCGGCGTTGGTCCCGATCGCGTCCAGCGGATCGAGCTGGACGCTGCGCAGCCGCTCGAGCATCGCGCGGATCCCACGCGCGCCCCTCGAGCGGAGCGGGCGATCGAGGGCGTGGTGCGCGACGAGGAAGCGGCGCGCCTGATCGCGCGCGAGCTCCACGGGGGCGCTCACGAGCGCGACGCGGCGGCCTCGCGGCTCGCGCGCTGATGCGACAGGAACTCGCGGATCGCGGGGCTCAGCGCGAGCACGAACGCGGAGAACGCGTAGATCGCGAGGAGCGTCGCGTTGACGATCCAGCCGGTTCCGTCTGCGCCGAGCGACTGCGCGCCGACCCACGCGTTGCCGAGCGCGGCGAGCCCGGTCAGCGCGCACAGGACCCAGCGCGCCCACGGGACGCCGCGGAACAGCTGCATCGCGAGCAGGCCGAGCACGATGAGCTGCACGAGCATGCCCGCGAGCGGCGAGCCGCCGAGGAACGCGACGAGCACGATGGACCCGCCGAGCGTCACGAGGATCGCCACGATCTGCTGGCGGCCGCGCGCCGCCGTCGCGCTCGGCTCGCCCTCTCGCTTGGCTTGCACGGCGCGTACTGTAGGCTCGGCCCCCGATGCAGGCGAGCGACGCGATCGAGGCAGCGATCCGGGCGCTGGGCGATCCCGAGCGCGCGGCCGGCGCGAGGCGCTACCTCAAGAGCGACCTCGAGCACGTCGGGGCGACCAACGCGGACGTGCGCCGCGTCGTGCGCGAGGCGCTGAAGGGGTCGCGTCCGGATCGGGAAGCGCTCGTCGCGCTCACGGCGATGCTCTGGGACCGCGGGGTCTTCGAGCTGCGGCTGGCGGCGGTGATCGCGCTCACGCGTGAGGCCAAGCGGCTCGCCGTCGAGGACGTGGCGCTCGTCGAGCGCTTCGTGCGCGAGGCGAAGACCTGGGCGCTCGTCGATCCGCTCGCGACCGACGTGATGGGCGCGATGGCGACGCGGCTCGGGCTCGGCGAGGTGCTCGATCGCTGGTCGGCGGACGACGACTTCTGGATCCGCCGCGCGTCGATGCTCGCGCTCCTACGCCCGCTCCGCGCGGGCGCCGGGGACTGGGCGCGCTTCGCGCGGTACGCCGACGCGATGCTCGAGGAGAAGGAGTTCTTCGTCCGCAAGGCGATCGGGTGGGTGCTCCGCGACACGGGGCGCAAGCGACCCGCGCTCGTCGACGGGTTCGTCGCGCCCCGCACGCACCGGATCTCCGGCGTGTCGCTCCGGGAGGCCGTCAAGGTGCTTTCCTCGGTGCGGCGTGACGCGCTGTTGGCCGCGTACCGCGAGGGTCGCCCCGCGACGTGAGGCCGCTCAGCCGAGGCGCAAGACCTCGTGCACGATCGAGACGAGCGCGATCACCGCGGTGTCGCTCCGCAGCGTGCGCGCGCCCAGGCCGATCCCTGCGAACCCGTGGCGCTCGAGCAGATCGCGCTCGAAGGGATCCCAGCCGCCCTCCGGGCCGATCGCGAGGAGCACGCGGCGCGAGGGATCGAGCCCGGTCAGCGCGGAGATCGCCGAGCGGGTGTGGATCGGATCGGCGACGAGGCGCTTGGCGTCCGGGTGCGCGGGGTCGAGCTCGTCCTCGACGAGCTTGCGGAAGAGCTTGTGGACGCGGACCTCGGGAACGCACGTGTCGCGCGCCTGGACGAGGCCCTCGATCAAGCGGCGGCGCACCACGTCGGGCCGGAGCGCGTGCGAGTCGAAGTAGAAGCGCTCGACGCGGCGCGCGTTCGTGAGCTCGATCCGGCCGACCCCGAGCGCGGCGAGCGGAGCCCACAGCCGCTCGAGGACCTTGGGGCGCGGGAGCGCGAGCACGAGATCGAGGCGCGGGCGCGGCGGCGCCGCGTCGCCGTCGAACGTGCAGCGGAGCCGCACCGTGTCGTCGTCCGCGTGGGTCACCTCGCCGCGGCCCGTCGGTCCGTCGAGGACGCCGAGCCGGACGAACCGGCCGGGCGCGACGCCGAGCACGTCGAGCAGGTGCCGGGCCCGCTCGTCGTCGAGCAGGACCTCGCCGTGGGCCGAGACCTCGGCCGGCTCGAGGAGGAGGAGGTTCACCCGCCCGGGAACGGCGAGGCCGGGCTCTCGGTGACCCGCAGCCGCACCTGGCCGCACCGGAACTCGGTGCTGCCGCTCGTGTACTCGAACGCGTCCACGACCACGTAGTAGGTCCCTGCGGGGAGGTCGGCGGTGACGCGCGACTGGCGCGGGTCGACTCCGTCGAGGCACGCGGGCGGCTGCGCGGTCGACGCCTCGCACGGCACGTCGTCCGCGCACAGCACCTGCGTGGTCTCGTCGTCGCACACGCGCCGGACGTACACGACGGTGTCGACCGCGGTGGACTCGGCGATGTCCGTCAGCTCGATGGTGACGCGGGTCGGCTCGGTGAGCGTGAGGCGGTAGGTGATGTCGCCCGTGTCCGAGCGCGAGGTCCCGCCGCAGGTGCCGCCCGGCACGCGGCTGTTGTCGTCGTCGCGGCCGCAGAGGTTAACCGTGCGGTCGACGCCGACGCGGACGCTGGTGAGCTCGTCGCATGGCCCGCCGCCGGCCTCGCAGACGAAGGTGGCCGGATCGCAGCGGCCGTCGCCGCAGTCCTCCGAGTCGACGGCGTCGCCCCGCGCGCTGCACGAGAGCACGGACGTCCCGTCGGGCGAGCACATCCGCGAGTTCGGGCGGCACACGTGCGGCTGGCAACGATCCCCGTCGCAGAACGCCATCATCGCCTGACAGTCCTGGGGGACCAGCGCGCCTCCCGCGCAGGTCACGAGGGTGTCGCCCGAGCAGCGCCGTGTCCCTTCCACGCAAGGTACGTTGCCCCCATCGAGGCCGGGCCCCGCGTCGAAGCCGGCCATTCCGGAGTCCATGAGGGTCACGCCCGAGTCGGCGCCGTCGTCGGGACCGAGCCGTCCCGTGTCCGGATCGATGAGGGCGCTGCACGCGGGCAGCGCCGAGGCGAAGAGCATCCCCGCGACCACGCGGAGTGAAGGCGAGTCCATGCGATCAAGGTAGGTGGCCACGCGGGTGCGGGTCAAACGACGCCGCTCACTCCCACGGGTTCATGAAGCCCGGGCGGTGGGTGGCGGGGAGCTCGCCCCGGCCGGTCGGCGCGACGTCCGGCTCCACGGCGGGCGCGGGCGGCTCGCTGGCCGTTGCCGAGGGCCCGCCGCCACGGCGGGGCGCGAGCGTCACGCTGAGCTGCTCGGCGCTGAGCGCCCCGATCGCGATCTCCTCGTCGGCGTAGCCGCGGTGGCGCAGGGTCATCACGATCCGCTCGCCCTCGCTCGGCCGGACGAGCGTGAGGGGGGTCTCCCCGATGAGCGCGTCGCCGCGGAACACGCGCGCGCCGCTCGGGCGCGTGTCGAGCCGGATCTGCGCCGACTGCGCGGTCGGCGCGGGCGCGGGCGCCGGCGCGGTCGCGGCCACCGGCTCGGCGACCTCCGGCGCGGGCGGGGTCGCCGTGCGGGGCGCCCTCGGCGCGGCCTCCTCGGCCGGCGCGTCCGCGTCGCCGAGCATCACCGCCGCGCCCCCGGCGAGCGCCGCGAGCGCGAACAGCCCCACCGCGATGGCGCCCCCCCGCCGAGGCGCGACCGGCTGCGCGCTCGGGGTCGGCCGCGGGGGCACCGGCGTCAGCGCGAGCTCCGTCGCTTGGGTCCCGAGCTTCGCGAACGGGTCGGGCTCGTGCGGATCGGGCGGCGGGCCCTCGGCCGGGCGCAGCGTCCGCAGCGCCTCCGCCACGTCCTCCATCGACTGGAAGCGCTGGCTCGGCCGCTTGGCGAGGCAGCGCAGGATGATCGCCTCGAGCTCGAGCGGGAGGTCCGCCTCGGGCTTCACCTTCGACGGAGGGACCGGGGGCTCCTTGATCTGCAGCCGCAGGAGCCGGACGAGGTCGGCGTCGTAGAAGGGGAGCGTCGCCGTCACCATCTCGTAGAGGAGCACCCCGAGCGCGTAGACGTCCGCGCGGTGATCCACGTCGATGCCGGCGCACTGCTCGGGGGCCATGTACTCGGGGGTCCCCATCACCCGACCCGCCGCCGTGAGCTTGGTCGCCCCCTGGACGCGCGCGATCCCGAAGTCGACGAGCTTCACGAAGTCCGGCTCGGCGTCCCGCGTGGTGAGCAGGATGTTCTCGGGCTTGAGGTCGCGGTGCACGATCCCCTGCGCGTGCGCGGCCCCGAGCGCCTCGGCGATCTGGAGCGCGATGTGCCGCGCGCGCTCCCACGACATCGGCTCGCGGCGGATCTCGGTCAGCAGATCCACGCCGTCGATGAGCTCCATCACGACGTAGGTCGATCCGTCGGGGAGCTGCCCGAAGTCGCGCACGTCGACGATGTTCGGGTGGCCGATCGCCGAGGCGGCCTGGGCCTCGCGCTTGAGCCGCTCGATCGACTCGCGGTCCGAGGCGTCCGCGCGCAGGACCTTGAGGGCGACCCGCGTCTTGAGGAACACGTGGGTGGCCTCGTAGACCAGGCCCATGCCCCCCTCGCCGAGCTTGCGCGTGATCCGATAGCGGGAATCGAGGACCCCGCCGATCCGAGGATCGGGCGCGGGCTCGGGCGTCGCGGAAGGCTCCTCCATCGGGTCCTCCCGGAGGAGTGTCGGGCTTGTGGTGCGGGGGGACAAGCGCTCTGGGCTCCGTACGCAGGGCGAGCGACACTCGTTACGCATGAGGCGGACGGACGGATCGGTCGCAGACCACTTCGAGCGCGAGCAGGTGCCGTGGCTGGCGCGGCTCGTCGACGCCCCGAGCTGCAGCCGCGAGCCGGCCGACGTGGAGCTCGCCGCGTCGCTCCTGGACGAGACGGCGCGCGCGCTCGGGCTCGCGATCGAGCGCGTGCCCGACCCCGAGGCGCGCTGCGCCGATCACCGCGTCTACACGACCGCGGCCGCGCGGCGGGACGGCGCCCGCAGCCTCGCGCTGGTCGGCCACGTCGACACGGTGTTCCCGCGGGCGCTCGGCTTCTTCGGGTTCCGCCGCGAGGGCGACGACGCGCTCGGCCCCGGCGTGCTCGACATGAAGTCCGGCCTCAGCGCGATCTTCGCGGCGCTCGCGGCGGTGCCCGCGCTCGACGCCCTGCCGGTGCGCGTGATCGTGGTGAGCGACGAGGAGGTGGGCTCGCCGTCGAGCGCCGCGCTCTACGAGCGCCTCGCGCCGACGACCGCCGCGGCGCTCGTCTTCGAGCACGGCCGCGCGGGCGACGCGATCGTCACCGCGCGCAAGGGGACCGCGTCGTTCGCGATCCACGCGGGCGGGCGCGCGGCGCACGCGGGCCTCGCGCACGGCGACGGAGTCAACGCGATCGCCGCGCTCGCGGTGGTCATCGGCCGCGTCGAGGCCCTCACGGACCCGGCGCGCGGGATCACGTTCAACGTCGGGCTCGTCGAGGGCGGGACCGCGGTGAACACCGTCCCCGCGCACGCCGTCTGCCACGTCGACGCGCGCTTCGCGGATCCCGCCGACCAGGGCGCGCTCGAGGCCGCGCTGCGGCGCGCGGTCGAGGCGCCGCTCCCCGATCGGCTCGCCGGCGCGACGCGGCGCCTCGAGGGGCGCGTGAACCGGCCGGCGATGATCGCGACCGCGGCGAGCCGCGCGCTCCTCGCGCGCTACGCGCCGCACGCCGCGGCCGTCGGGCTCGGCGCTGGCGAGGCCCCGCTCCAGGGCGGCGGCAGCGACGCGAACCTCCTCGCCTCGCACGGCGTGCCGTGCATCGACGGCCTGGGCCCCGCGGGCTCGGGGGCCCACCAGACGAGCGAGCGCTGCTCGCTCCCGAGCCTGCGCGCCCGCACCGCCGCCCTCGCGCGCTTTCTCGCGGCGCTCCGCGATTCGCCGCTACCCTGAGGGCGATGTCGGGGGAGCTTCGGGTCGGGGCCACGCTCGATCGTCGCTGGGTGCTGCGCCGCGTGGTGGCCCGCGCGGAGCACACGACGGTGTTCGAGGCCACGCACGCGTTCCTCGACCGCGTCGCGTCGATCCTCGTCGCGCGGCCCGAGGACCGCGAGGCGCTCCTCGCCGAGGCGAGCGCGCGCGATCGCACCTTCCACCCCGGGGTGCTCGGCGTGCTCGACGTGGCCGACACGCGCGAGGGGATCCCCTACCTCGTCGGCGCGCCGTTCGTGGGGCGCTCGCTCGACGGGATCCTCATGGCGCGCGGCGCGCTGCCGGTCGAGGAGGCCGTCCCGATCGCGGTCAGCCTCGGCGAGGCGCTCGCGCACGTGCACGCGCTCGGGATGGCGCACGCGGGGCTCTCGCCGGGGAGCGTGCTCGTCGAGGGCGGCAGCGCCCTGCTGCTCGACCTGGGGATCTTCCCGACGCCGCTCGCCGCGCTGAGCGGTCCGCTCGCGTCCATGCCGTACAGCGCGCCGGAGCGCCTCACCGCGGGCGCGCCCGCGAGCCCCCGCACCGACGTGTATGGGGTCGCCGCGATGCTCGCGGAGATGCTCTCGGGCGAGCCCCCCGAGGAGTGGCCGCCGACCGCGGTCGCGATCCCCGCCAAGCTCGCGGCCGCCGTGGAGGCCGGGCTCGACGAGGTCGAGCGCCGCCCGGCGAGCATGGAGCTCTTCGTGGATCTCGTCCGCGACGCGGCGCTCGGGCCGCTCGTGCCCTCGGACGTGCCGGACAAGCTCCGCCGGCGCACGCTGCGCGTCGCGTACGTGTCCGCGCTGCGGGTCCGCCTCGCCGCGGACGCGGTCCTCGACGGACGCACCGAGAACGTGTCCGAGGGCGGGCTGCTGATCCTCGGCGCGGGGCCCGTCGGTGACGGGGACCGCGTGATCGTGCGGCTCGCGCTGCCCATGAGCGGACGGATCGTGAGTGAGCCCGCGACGGTGCGCTGGGTGCGGGGGGCCGAGGGGCAGGCGAAGGCGTTCGGGGTCTCGTTCGACGAGCCCGCGCCCCGCACCGTCGAGGACATCCGCCGCTACGTCGAGCTCGCGGGCGGAGAAGCGGCGCCGGGCTGAAACCGCCGCGTTCTGGACCCCCTCGCGCGCGGCTCCCTACGATCTCGAGGCATGGAGCAGCAGCCTCGACACCGCCGCCACCGCGTCCGCACCGAGTGCGTGGTCCGAGCGCAGCGCGACGACCGCCTGATCGCGGACGAGACCTTCGACCTGAGCTGGTCGGGCGTGCGCGCGCGCGCGCTCGCGGCCACCCGCGTCGGGGAGCGCGTCCGCGTGTCGATCCGCATCCCGGGCTCGACCACCTGGCTCGACGCGGACGGCGTCGTCGCGCGCGTCTGTCCGAGCCGGCGGGCGGGCGACGAGCCCGCCGCCGTGGGCGTCCGCATGGACCGGATGGACGGGATGCTCCGCCTGCTCCTCGGCACCGTGCTGCGGCACTACCCCGAGCTCCGGCCCGCGCGCCGGCGCGCCCGCGACTACGCCCGCATGGTCGCGCGGATCGCGGCCGAGACGGAGGGCGCGTGAGAACCGCGCGCCTTCCTGGGGTATGCTCGACCTCGGGGTAGCTTGAGCGGGAAGCAATCCAGCTGGGACGACCTCGACCCGTCCGAGTCGACGACGCGTCGCGTCGGCGCCCGCACGACCGACGACATGGGCATGCCCGCCTCGCTGCGCGACGCCGTCGCGAGCAAGCCGATCCAGATCCCGGGCGAGTTCGACTTCGACGACGTGGGGCCGACGGAGATCGGTCCCGAGAGCGCCTCGAGCAAGCTCGACGACGTCCCGATGTACGAGCCGCTCAAGGCGGGCCAGGAGGTCGGGCGCTACCGCATCGAGCGCATGCTCGGGCGCGGCGCGACGGGCGTCGTGTACGAGGCCTCGCACGTCGTCGTCGGCCGCCGCGTCGCGCTCAAGTGCCTCTTCCCGCACATGGCCGTGCAGCCCGTGCAGGTGCAGCGGCTCTTCCGCGAGGCGCAGATCGCCGCGAAGGTCGAGCACCCGAACGTCGTCCAGGTCTACGACGGCGGGCGGCACGGCGACACGTTCTACTTGGCGATGGAATTCCTCGAGGGCCGCGCGTTCTCCGAGCTGATCGAGGAGGGCCGCCGCCCCGTGCGCGAGATCGTCGACATCGTCGCGCAGGTGATGAGCGGGGTCGCGGCGGTCCATGACGAGGGCGTCGTCCACCGCGACCTCAAGCCGGACAACATCTACATGCAGATGATCCCGGAGGACCCGCTCCATCCCGGCATCCCGAAGGTGCTCGACTTCGGCGTCTCGAAGCTCAAGGAGCAGGGCGGGGTCAGCTCCAAGCTCACCGCGATGGGCATGGTGATGGGCACGCCGTACTACATGGCGCCCGAGCAGGTGACCGACACGAGCGGCGTCGACCAGCGCGCCGACGTCTACTCGCTCGGCGTGATCCTCTACGAGGCGCTCTCCACCGAGCTCCCGTACAAGGGCAACAGCGTGATCGAGATCTTCACGCAGGCGCAGGAGGGGCGGCCCGTCCCGATCCGCCAGCTCCGGCCCGAGGTGCCGCCCGCGCTCGAGGCGCTGATCGCGCGCGCGATGTGCCCCGACAAGGAGGCGCGCTACGCGAGCGTGCACGAGATGAAGGCCGCGCTCGAGGCGATCGAGCTCGACGCCGCGCAGGCGCCCGAGGAGTGGGCCGACGTCTCGCAGCCGTGGATGCTCGACAAGTCGAGCGGCGTGATGCGCAAGGGGACGCTCGAGCCGATCGCGGTCGAGCCGACGCAGCCGCTCGCGCCGCGGCCCGTGCTGCCCGCGTCGATGCCGACCCCGCTGACGAACCCGATGCCGCCGGCGATCCAGCCGCCCGGCCCGCGCCGCGAGGCGCCGCTGTGGGTGTGGATCGCGGCCGCCGCCGCGCTCGGCGGGGTGCTCGCCGCGGGCGGCGCCGCGCTCCTCTACTTCCTCCTCGCGTAGCGCCCCGAGGTGCGTACGTGCTCCGTCGATGGACATGAACGCCGAAGAGCTCATGACGGTGGACGTGGCGACGGTGTCCGAGGACACCACCCTCGCCGTGGCCCTCCAGATCATGCAAGACAAGGGGATCCGCCACCTCCCGGTCGTGCGCGGCAAGCGCCTCGTCGGGATGCTCAGCGATCGCGACCTCCAGGGCCTCGGGCTGCGCCTCGCGGTCGACCTCGAGAGCCTCGACCGGCTCGAGGCGAAGCTGGCGGCGAAGGTGCGGACGGTGATGTCGACGACCCTGATCACCGCCACGCCGATCAGCGACGTCTCGGAGATCATCGATCTCTTCCTCGAGGAGCAGATCGGCGCGGTGCCGGTGGTCGAGGGCGAGGACCTCGTCGGCATCGTGAGCTACGTGGACGTGCTCCGCGGGCTGCGCGATCACCTCGACTGACGAGCGCCGAGGCTCAGATCAACAGCGTGTCGCAGCCGAAGCGCACGGCGACGGTGCCGGGGCCCGCGGTGACCGCG
>JAYRVK010000397.1:0-10760 GCA_041918555.1 Sandaracinaceae bacterium | reverse complement strand
TCGAGGCGAGCGACAAGGAGCTCAACGCGCTGACGCTGCGCGAGCGCGATCTCGCCAAGGACCTCGAGCACCACCTCGAGACGACCGAGGAGCGGCACCACGTCGACCTCACGAAGATCATCGGCGACTACCACTGGCGCGAGCTCCCCGACGCGCAGGTCCGCGCGCGGATCGACGAGCTCCTGACGCTTGTGCGGCGCATGGGCGAGATCAACCTCACCGCGATCGAGGAGTACGACGAGAAGAGCAAGCGCTTCGAGTACCTCACGCGGCAGCGCGACGATCTCGAGACCGCGCTCGGCCAGCTGGACAAGGCGATCCGGCAGATGAACAAGGAGAGCCGCCGCCTCTTCAAGGAGACGTACGACGCGGTGAACCAGCGCTTCCAGCAGGTCTTCCCGCGGCTGTTCGGCGGCGGCCGCGCGGAGCTCCGCCTCACCGATCCGGACGACATGCTCGAGACCGGCGTCGACATCGTCGCGCAGCCGCCGGGCAAGCGCCTGGGCTCGATCGAGCTGATGAGCGGCGGCGAGAAGGCGCTCACCGCGGTCAGCCTGATCTTCTCGATCTTCCAGCACCGGCCCAGCCCGTTCTGTCTGCTCGACGAGGTCGACGCGCCGCTCGACGAGGCGAACATCGGGCGCTTCGCGGAGGCGATCCGCGCGATGACGAAGCACTCGCAGTTCATCGTGATCACGCACAGCAAGCGGACGATGCAGCTCGCCGACGTGCTCTACGGCGTGACGATGTCGGAGCCCGGCATCTCGAACCTCGTCGCCGTCGAGCTGCGGGCGACCGAGGCCAAGCGCGCCTCCGCCGACGAGGCGGCGGCCGCCGTCGCCTGAACGGGCTGGACGCTCGGCCGTGCTTGGGGCTGAATGCCCCGGCATGGCGCGGGTCGAGCTCACGCGGCACCTCTTCACGTTCTCCCCGACCTCCGACCTCGAGGGCAAGGAGCTCGCGGTCGAGGCGAGCACCGTGGCCGAGGTGGTGCGCGAGCTCGACAAGATCGCGCCGGGCAACCTGTACGTCAGCGACGATCGCGGCGACTCGTGGCAGACGGTCGCGAACAACCTCCCGCCGATCTACAGCGTGCGGTTCGGGTAGCCTTCACCTCGGGGGAGGGTCAGGGTTGTCGCGGATCGCAGCAAGACGGATTGCATGCGATGGTTGGTGCGCTCCGGAGCCCGCTGCGCTCGGCGGGTTCCGCTGCGCGGAATCCCGCCTCGCTCCGCGGTCTCCTGCGCGCGCTCCGCGAGCCCCGAGTCGCCCGCGTCGCGCTTCGCGCGCCCCGGGGGCGACTCGGGTCTCGCTCCGCCCGTCACGAGCCTGCTACGCAGTCTCGCGACGCCTCGGCGAGCCCGTTCGGTCTCGCCGAGTGCGCTTCGCGCCCGCCGCACGAGACGGCGCCGGCGTCGCGTGCTCGCGCTCCGATCGGCCCGATGGCAGACTGCGCCCGTGAGTCAGACGGACCGCGCGACGAGCTTGTGGGTGTCGGGCTTGCGATCGCTCGCCGACGTGCATCTGCCGTTGTCCGGGCTCACGGTCCTCATCGGTGAGAACGGGAGCGGGAAGAGCTCACTGATCGAGGCATTGGAGATCCTCCGCAAGGTCTCGCTGCCCGGCAGCTTCCTGGGCTCGCTCGCTCGGATCCACGACCTTCACTCCGTTGTGCGAGATGGGGGCACCCTCGAGATCGGCGCGCGGCTCGAGGGTGGTGGCGCTCCGGTCGAGTACACCTTCGCAATCGAGAGGCGCGTCGATCGGTTTGCAATCGTGAGCGAGACCCTCGATGTGTTCGAGAGGGGCGACGATGAGCCGCTCCACGCCATCGTTCGGGACGCCGCGGGATGCAAGTACTACGACCAGAAGAGCAAGCAACTGGAGCCGATCGGAGTGAGCATCGACCAGCTAGCCCTCCGCGCCCTGCTCGAGGAGCAGGGTAAGCGGCAGCAGGTCGCCGCGGCACGCGTCGATCGGGCTCTAGGCTCGGGCGAGGTTCACCTGCCCTTCGAGGTACGTGCCCGGTGGGTCTGTGAGGAGCGCGGGTGGGAGACGCCCCTTCGATCGCCCGCCGTGGTGGAGCGGGCGGCGGGAGTGGACCGCTTGGGCGCCAACATCGTCAACGCCTACCTCGAGCTCAAGAACCAACCCGACTGGTCGGACACTCTCGACGACATACGCATCGGCCTCGGGCCCGAGGTTCGCGACGTTGTCATGGCGGCGGCCGCACGTGGCCAGCAGGAGCTGAAGCTGCGCTACGCCGACATGGGTATCGACGTGCCTGCGTCGTCGCTCTCCGACGGTACCCTCTCCTATCTGGCGTTCGTCGCACTGATTCACCTGGGGAAGGATAGGACCTTTCTCGCCATCGACGAGCCCGAGTCACACCTGGATCCGGCTCTTCTCATCAATGTCTTTCACATGCTCGCCAGGCTGTCGGAGTCGACACCCGTGCTACTCGCTACGCATTCGGATCGACTTCTCGACGCATTGCCCGACCCCGCCGGTTCGGTGGTGCTCTGCGATCTGGATGGCAAGCGCCGAACTCAGCTGCGGCGCCCGAGCGCCGAGACCTTGAAGCAATGGATCCAGCAGTACCGGTACCGGGGTCTTGGCCATCTCCGCGCCGAGACCCCCGTCACCCTCGTCATGGGGGAACCCATGGCGCCTCACCGTGGCGAGAAAGACAAGTCGACGTGAGGCCGGTCGCGATCGTCCTCTACGAGGACAGCCTTGCCGGCAAGCGCTTCGTTCCGCACGACCTCGTGCTTGCCTGCGTCGCCGACCGCAAGCCGGGTGCAAGTGTGTGGACCTTGAAACACGAAATCGAGGCGATTCCGCGGAACGGCGCCGGCAACGTCAAGACGGATCTCGGGGCTGGGCTCTTCGGGGCCCGCGGGGAATCGGTGCTGGCGGTCTTCGACCGCGATCACATCTCCGACCCCAACGCGTTTCCCGCCTGCGGCAGCTGCCTCAGTGCGATCCGCGGCGCGATCGCCACCGTAGTGCACGCTTCCATCGTTTCGCGCTTCACCGCGGTGCTTCTTGACAAGAACATGGAGACAGTCGTCGAGGCATGCTGTTCGGTTCAGAGCAAACCCGCACCAAAAGCAAAACCGAACCCGGCGGATCGCGACAAGTTGATCGCCCCGGTGGCCTACGATGACTCGCCCGCTCGTCGCGCCCAAGTGTTGACGCAAGTACCGTCCTTCAAGTACTTGGTCGAAAAGCTCGAGCTGCTCGTTTGATTCTTCAGCGGGATCTGGCGCCAGTTCGCGAACGGCCCGAGACCGAAGGGCTCGGGACGCCGCGCCGAGAACTTAGGGCTCGGCGCGTGCGGAGCGAGACCGCGCAGCGGGCTCGCGGAGCCGACGTAGGAGACCCGCGCAGCGGGGCTCGGAGGCGCTCACTCAGCAATCCGATCGCACCGCGCCCGAACACGCCAGGTCGTAGCGTCGAGCACCCAATGGAGTAGCATCCCCGCCCATGAAGGTCGCCGTCGTCGTCTTTCCGGGCAGTAACGCCGACTGGGACGCGCTCCACGCGGTGCGCGACGTCCTCGGGGCCGAGGCCCGCTACGTCTTCCACAAGGAGGCGTCCCTCGGCGACGCCGACGCCGTGGTGATCCCCGGCGGGTTCTCCTACGGCGACTACCTCCGCGCCGGCGCGATCGCGCGCTTCTCGCCGATCGCCCCGGCGATCGAGCGCTTCGCGAAGGCCGGCGGTCCGGTCCTCGGGATCTGCAACGGCTTCCAGGTGCTCACGGAGATGGGCCTCCTGCCCGGCGCGCTCATGCGCAACGCGCACCTGCGCTTCGAGTGCCGCGACGTGTGGGTGCGCGTCGAGGGCGGCGGGCCGTTCACGCGCGAGCTCGAGCAAGGCGCCGTCCTGCGGCTGCCGATCGCGCACGCCGAGGGTCGCTACGCGTGCGATGCCGAGACGCTCGCGGGGCTCGAGGCGAGGGAGCAAATCGCCTTTCGATACTGCAGCGCCGACGGCACGGTGACCGACGCGCCGGGGGTGAACCCCAACGGCTCGCTCGCGAACGTCGCGGGCGTGTACAACGAGGCCCGCAACGTGCTCGGGCTCATGCCGCACCCCGAGCGCGCGGCGGAGGCGATCCTCGGCAACGAGGACGGCCTCTCGCTCTTCCGCTGCCTCGCGGCGCACCTGTCGGAGGCCGCCTGATGTCGCAGAGCCCGCGAGACACGCTGCCCGGCGCGCCGATCCCGTTCCCCGACGAACCCGCGGTCGATCGCGAGGCCGCGCGCGGGATGGGGCTCAGCGACGCCGAGTGGGACAAGGTCCTCTTCTTCCTCGGCCGGGAGCCGACGTACGCCGAGCTCGGCGTGTTCAGCGTGATGTGGTCCGAGCACTGCTCGTACAAGAGCTCGCGGGTCCACCTCGCGCGGCTCCCCACCGAGGGGCCGAAGGTCGTGCAGGGGCCCGGCGAGAACGCGGGCGCCGTCGACATCGGCGACGGGTTCTGCGCCGTGTTCAAGATGGAGAGCCACAACCATCCGTCGTACATCGAGCCGTACCAGGGCGCGGCGACGGGAGTCGGCGGGATCCTCCGCGACGTGTTCACGATGGGCGCGCGGCCCGTCGCGTCCCTCAACTCCTTGCGCTTCGGGCGGCCCGACCACGAGAAGACGCCGCACCTCGTGCGCGGGGTGGTCCGCGGGATCGGCGACTACGGCAACTGCATCGGCGTGCCGACGGTGGGCGGCGAGGTGCAGTTCGACGCGAGCTACGACGGGAACATCCTCGTCAACGCGTTCACCGTGGGGATCGCGTCGACGGACGCGCTCTTCTTCGGCACCGCCGAGGGCGCGGGGAACCCGGTGCTCTACGTGGGCGCGCGCACCGGGCGCGACGGGATCCACGGCGCGACGATGGCGTCGGCCGAGTTCGACGACGCGTCGGACAGGAAGCTCCCGACCGTGCAGGTCGGCGATCCGTTCATGGAGAAGCTGCTCCTCGAGGCGTGCCTCGAGATCTTCGCCGCGGACGTGCTCGTGGGCGTGCAGGACATGGGCGCGGCGGGGCTGACGAGCTCGTCGGTCGAGATGGCCGCGCGCGCGGGGAGCGGGATCGAGCTCGACCTCGACGCGGTGCCGCGGCGCGCGCGCGGGCTCACGCCCTACGAGATGCTGCTGAGCGAGTCGCAGGAGCGCATGCTCATGGTGGCGCGGGCCGGCGAAGAGGACCGCGTCCTCGCGATCTGCGCGAAGTGGGACCTCGAGGCCGCGGTGATCGGGCACGTGACCGAGACGGGGCGCTTCGTGTGCAAGGCCACGCCCGGCCACGACCCGCTCGTCGACGGCAGCGCGCCGCGCGCGCCGCAGCTCGTCGTCGACATCCCGATCGGCGCGCTCGCGGACGAGGCGCCCAAGTACCAGCGGCCCGAGGCCGAGCCCGAGCACGCGCCGGTGAGCCCGGGCCCCGCGCTCGACGGCATCGATCCGAGCGACGCGCTGCGTGCGCTGATCGGCTCGCCGAACCTTGGGAGCCGGCAGTGGATCTGGCGGCAGTACGACCACGTGGTCCGCGACGGGACGGTGCTCCGGCCGGGAGAGGCGGACGCCGCGCTCGTCCGCGTGTTCTGCGAGCGCGAGGGCGAGCCCACGCGCGAGAAGGTCCTCGCGCTCAGCGTCGACTGCAACGGGCGGCACGTGCTCCTCGACCCGTTCCACGGCGCCGCGATGGCGGTCGCGGAGTGCGCCCGCAACGTGGCTTGCACCGGTGCACGGCCGCTCGGGCTCACGGACTGCCTGAACTTCGGCAGCCCCGAGAAGCCCGCCACGATGTGGCGGTTCGCCCGCGCGATCGACGGGCTCGCGGCGGCCTGCCGGGCGCTCGACGTGCCGGTGGTCAGCGGGAACGTGAGCCTCTACAACGAGACCGACGGCTCGCCGATCCTCCCGACCCCCACCGTCGCGGTGGTCGGGCAGCTCGACGACGTGGCCCACCGGGTGGGCATGCCGTTCGTGCGCCGCGGCGATCTCGTCGCGCACCTCGGGGTCCCTTCGCGCGGCGCGCTCGGCGGCTCCGAGTACTGGGTGTGGCAGACGGGGTACGTCGGTGGCGAGCCCGTCGGCATCGACCTCGACGCCGAGGCCGACCTGCAAGGTCTCTTGCAGGATCTCGCGCGAGAGGGCGTCCTCGCGAGCGCGCACGACGTCAGCGACGGGGGCCTCGCGGTGTGCCTCGCGGAGGCGTGCATCGGCCGCGGCCTCGGCTGCCGCGTGCGCCTCCCGGGCGCCGCGTCGGTGCCGGCGATCGCGCGCCTCTTCGCGGAGGAGCCGACGCGCGTGGTGATCAGCTTCGCGCCCGACGCGAGGGACGCGGTCGCGCTCCTCTGCGAGGAGCACGCGGTGCCGTTCGAGGTGATCGGTGAGGTCGGGGGCAACGAGCTGGTGATCGAGGGATCCGTCGCCGTCGCGGTGGGCGAGCTCGCGGCGCGGCACCACGCGGCGCTGACGCCGATCGTGGGGGAGTGAGCCGGCCTCGCGGCTTTGTTGACGCCGGGGATCCGGGGCGTCAGCTTCCGAGCATGGGCCGAGCCGTCGCCTTTCTGCTCGTCTGCGCGCTGCCCGCCGCGGCGGCGGCGCAGGGGGCCGCGCTCGACTCGATCGAGGCCGTCCACGAGGCTTGCACGCAGGCGCGCGAGCTCGAGGGCCAGCGGCTCTTCGTCCTCGAGGTCGAGGACGGCTGGCGCTTCGCGGGCTATCGGGACGGCGCGCTGCGGATCGACACCGGCCGCAACTTCCGCGCGCTCGACGGGCACGTCTCCGTCCTCGTCCCGCGCGAGGAGCACCTCGGCTTCGAGCTGAGCGAGGAGGACTCCGCGCGCGTGCGCGGAAGCGACGCGCGGCTGCGCGTGGGCTTCTTCCTCGGCTTCGACGACTCGACCCGGCAGCCGTGCCTCGTGCGCAGCCGCTTCGCGGTGACGATCGTCCGCGCGGACGTCGCGTGGATCGAGCTCGTCGACGCGTCCGGCGCGCGCGTCGCGCGCGGCGAGACGGATCGCTTGCGCGCGTGGAACGACGATCGCGAGGCGCTCGCGATCGCGGGGCAGGGCCCGCGCGGCGCGATCGAGGCGGCGCGCTTCACGAACGGGACGGCGCCGCCCGAGACGTGGCAGGGCGCCCTCGAGAGCCCGGGCACGCGCGAGGGGATCGCGCGCTGTCACACCGAGGGCGTGGCCCGCGGGGCCGCGCGCGAGGGGCGCGTGGTGGTTCGCTTGAACGTGGAGACGCGCACGGGTCGCGTGCGCCGCGCCGACGTGGCGCTCTCGAGCCTCGGGGACGCCGAGGAGGCGGAGTGCATCGCGCGCGCGCTCGGCGCGAGCTCGACGCTCCCGCCCGGCCCGACGAGCTGGCAGGCCGAGGTCGTGGACCTCGCCGTCCCCATCCGCCTCGTGGTCGACTGAGTCTTCGAGGGGCGCTGCGCGCGCCCCTCCCCCACGCTTCGCGCGGGGCCCCCCCCCCTCGTCGCGCGGGGCAAGCCGCGCGCGCACCCCGCGCCTCCGCGCGGGGGCCCCTCGGCCGACGGCCGGCGCTGCGCGCCGGCCTGGCCTCGATCGACGAGTCGACACTCTCTGAGCGCCCGTCAAGGGTAGGCGTAGAAGGTCCACACGCCGCGGATGAACCACGCGCGGTCGGCGGTGGTGAGATCCGCGAAGCCGCCCTCGATCGCCGGCTCGGACAGCGGGCCCTGCCACCCGCCGAAGCTCACCGCCCAGCGCAGGTGCAGCGGGACGTCGAAGTCGTCGGCGTCGTTGTACATCACCGCGCCGGTCGTCACCCCGAACGTGTTGGGCCCCGCCTGGAAGAGCGCGCGGAGCGGGACGTGGATCGTCTGCTGGAGCGGGCTCTGGAAGTGCAGGCCGTACTCCACCGCGGTCTCGAAGCGGAACCACTCCACGGGCGTCCACGCGAGCTCCGCGGAGTAGCCCATCCACGGGGAGCGGTTGTTCCCGGCCGGGATCGTCCACTCGCCCCGCAAGGCGAATTGCACTTCTCCGGACACGAGGCGCGCCCGCAGGAAGAAGCTCGGATCCACCACCTCGAAGGGCGGCGCGAAGATCACCCCGACGGGGTAGGTCCCGATCTCGAGGTCGTCGAAGATCCCGACGGCGTAGCCGACGTACCCCGAGCCGCGCCCCGACGTCGTGCTCCCGAAGGGGATGACCGCGACCGAGACGATCGAGCGGACGTACATCACGCCCTGCGGGAGGGTGAGCGGGCGGCGCGTGCCTTCGCGCGGCAGCCGCCAGTACCGCGGCGGCGGGGCCGCCGCGCGGTCGAGCGCGTTCTCGGGCCGGCGCGTCGCCGCCCGCGCGCTCCCGGGCGGGGCCTCGTCGTCCAGCGCCGCGGGTTCGCCCTCCGTGGCCGGGGGCGGCGGGACGGCCGGCGGGGAGAGCGCCTCCGCCGCCGCCGGGTCCTCGGGCGGGGCCTCGACGACCTCCGTCGCCGCGGCCTCCTCCGCCGGTGCCTCGGTCGGCGGGGGCGGGGCGGGCGGCTCCGCCTCCTGCGCGAACGCGACCGGCGCGAGCAGCAGCAGCCCCAGACCGGCGGCACAGATGTGCCAACATGTGCAACACGCCCTCATGATGCGCACCGCGCATCAGGGAATGTGCCATCGACGCGCGGGGACAATCTACTCGGCCGGCGCGCCGCGCACGATCCGATCGAGCTCGGCGTAGTAGCGGTCCGCGAGCTGACCGATGCTGCGCACCGCCGAGCGGAACGCGCGCCGATCGAAGTTCGAGTCGGTGTTCAGGATCATCGCGAGGCGCACCTCGCCGTCCGACGAGCTCCACTCGAACTTGCCGAGGAGCATGGCCCAGTTCAGCTCCATCAGCCGGCGCAGGAGCGCGTCGGTGGTCTGGCCATCCGCGGGCGCGGTGAGGAAGCGCTCGACGTACAGGTAGATGGTGTCGGTGCGGTCGCTGTAGACGACGCGCACCGCGAACTCGCGCCCCGTCGTGATCCCGCGCGTCGAGAACTGACACCGCCCGCGCTGCGGATCGGCGGCCTCGCACCGGGCGCCGCGGGCGCGCATCGCCGTGAGCTCGGCCTCCATGGCCGCCAGGTAGCGCGGCTGCCCCTCCTCGACGGTGGAGGTCTCCGCGGTGGGCGCGTCCTCGGGAGAGGGGGTCCCCGCGTCGGGCGCGTCGCCCTGCGCCGCGGCCCGCGCGGCGCCGGACGCGATCATCACGGCGAGAGACAGCGAGAGCAGGCCGGCGCGCATCGGCGCGGAGTCTTGCCCCGCTACTCGAGGATGTCGAGCGCGGAATTGCCGACGTCGTCGGGGCTGTCCGCGGCGGTCAGGCGCATGAACACCTTCCCGATGCAGGTGACCTCGGAGACCTCGCCGAAGTCGCGGCTGTCTTCGCCCACGTAGGTGCGGTTGTCGCTCATCAGGTAGGCCCCGCCGCGCACGCGGTGCGGGCGCAGCTCCGGCGGCCGGCGGTTGTCCTCGCGGAAGAAGTAGTGCTCGTGGGACAGGATGTCCTCGAGGCCCCAGTGCATCGTGCGGATGCGACCGGTCTCGAGGTCCGTCCAGCGGATGGGGTTGCGGTGATCGGCGTCGGGCTGCTGGCCGTTGATGAAGAGGTTGCCCCGCTCCATCGACACGACGTCGCCCGCGCGGCCGACGATCCGCCCGAGCACGTAGCGGTTCGCCTCGCTCGGGTGGGGGCACAGGACCATCTCGCCGAGCTCGAAGCTCTGCGTGCGCCAGACGAGGATCTGGTCGCCCAGCATGACCGTCGGGGCCATGGCGTTGTGGCCGACCTCGACCACCCGCACGAAGAAGAAGTAGAGGATCACGCCCGCGACGAGCAGGATCACCGCCACGACGCCGAGGAACTTCCCCGCCCCCTTCATGAAGTCGCGCACACGGGGATCCTAACCCCCGGCGCGCGTTCGTCGCTAGGATCGCGCGCGGAGGGCCGCGAGCAGGGCGGCGAGCGCGCGCGCGGGATCGGTCGCGCCGTACACCGCGCGGATCACCGCCACCCCCGCGGCGCCCCGCCGGACGAGCTCGGGGACGAGGCCGGGCTCGACGCCCCCGAGCGCGAAGACCGGCGCAGGCCACGCGCGGGCGGCGTCTTCGAACGCGTCGAGGTCGAGGGCGGGGCCCTTGTCGGGCACGAGGCCGACCGGGCCGAGCGTCAGGTAGTCGGGGACCTCCGCGTCGCGCGGCGGGCCGTGCCGCGACGCCCCGATCGTCGCGCCCGGGCCGAGCACGGCGCGGGCGTCGGCGACGCTCGGGCCGCGCTCCGGCAGGTGGGCTCCGTCCGCGCCGACGGCGATCGCGACGTCGCAACGATCGTTGACGAGGAGCGGCGCCCCTGCGCCGCGGCAGATCGGGAGGAGCGCGCGGGCGAGGGCGGCGAGCTCGCGCGCGCTCGCGTTCTTGTCTCGCGCCATCACCGCCACGCGGCCCGGGGGCGCGGCGGCCAGCGCGGCCCGCGTGATCGTCACCGCGTCGTAGGCCGGGTCCGTGACGAGCAGGACCTCGAAGGCGATCACTCCGCGCGCCCCAGCGCGACGCGCGCCCGCTCCGCGAAGCGGCTCGACGGGTAGCGCTCGATCAGGTGCTCGAGGGTCCGGCGCCGCGCGGCCTCGTCGCCCTCCGCCTCGAACCGCTCCGACAGCTCCCACAGCGCTTGGCCCGGGCTGTCCTCGAACTCCGGGCCGCGCGGCGACGTCCCGCACTGGAGCGGCGCGAGCGCGAGCGCGAGC
>JAYRVK010000396.1:0-2507 GCA_041918555.1 Sandaracinaceae bacterium | reverse complement strand
GGAGCGCGGCCGGCTGGCGGCTGCTCACCACGACGTGCTCGCCCGCGAGGGCGACCCAGTCCGGCGTGAACGCGAGCGGGGCGCGCGCCCGGATGCGCCGCGCGGTCACGAGCACCAGCTCGGGCCGCGCACCCCCTCGGATCACGGCGAGGTCCTCGCCGTCGACCGCGAGGCGCTCCGCGAGTGGGCCGATCCGCAGCTCGCCGGGGCGCGCCCCCCCGAAGCGCAGCGTCTCGTCGTAGCGGAGCGCGGCGACCCAGCTCGTACCGTCGTCGACGAACCACGCGTCGACCGGCCCGTCGCCGACGGGCACACGCTCCACGGCGCCGTCGCGATCCACGATCACGACCTCGTCGGTCTCCTCGCTCGTGGTGATCACCCGCGCGCGGTCCGGCGACGGGTGCAGCCAGCGCGGGTGCGGGAGGCGGCGCTCGAGGCGCAGCTCGCGCGCGTGCGCCTCTCCGTCCGCGACGAGCGCGACCTCGATCGTCCCGCTCCGGGCCGGCAGGGAGAGCGCGCGCGGCTCCACCTCGAGCCGGAAGAGCCCGTGTCCGAGGCGCCGCGCGGGGAGGTCCTCGCCGCCGATCCGCGCCACGACCTCGGACGCCTCCGGCGCGCTCACGTAGAAGGTCTGCGGGCGGTCCGCCGCGAGGACCGGCGGAAAGATCGAGGGCGTCCGCTCGAGCCTCCCCCTCGCGTCGGTCTGGTGGCCGACTGCGTCGAGGTGCTCCGCCTCGAGGAAGTCGTCGGACAGCTCGATCGCGCGCGCGACCGGCGCCGCGGCGAGCACGACGACGAGCAAGATCCCTTGCCATCGTCCGAGCTCGAGCTCGAGGAGCTTCGGCGCGAGCGCGCGGGCCAGCGCGAGCGACGCCCACGCGATCGCGTACGCGCGGAGCAGCCCGAGGGTGTCGGCGGTGGGGTGGACGGCCCAGACGACCCCCGCGGCGAGGACGACCGCGAGCTGGAGCCGCCACCCAGAGATCAAAGGACCTCGACGAGGCCCTCGCGGACGAGCTTCTTGATCAGCACGAGCTTCCCGGCGTCGTCGAGGTCTCCGGGGAGATCGCCGATGCGGTACTCGGCGGCGTTGAGGGCGTGCTCGAGCGACTCGGCGGCGTGGAGCGGCAACGAGATTTGCCCGCCATAGGCCATCACCTTCACCCGCTCCTCGTCCTTGATCAGGTGGAACAGCAGGCTCGGACGCGGCGCCGCGCGGTCGTCGACGGTCAGCGACGCGAGGCGCTCGACCTGCCTCATCTGCCCGTACACGAGCGCGTGGCGCGTGCTCACGAGGTCCTCCGCGAAGTGATCGAGGGCCGTGTCGAAGTCGGCCTTCTGGACGATGCGCTGGAGCAGATCCTGGAAGAACGCGCGAGCCTTGGCCCGGTCGTAGCCCTGCGACGCGAAGCCGACCGGCAGCGAGCGGCGGAACTCCGCGTCGTCGAGCCCGAGCCGCGCGACCGCCTCGAGCACGAGGTCGGTCCAGCTGTTCGGCAGGACGCCGAGCGTGATGTGGCAGCTCGGCTCGTCCGTGCTCGTCGCGTCGTGCATCAGGCCGCGCGGCACGTAGACCATGTCGCCGGGGTAGAGCGTGAACTCCGACGACTTCTCGCCGGCCTTGTAGCGATCGGGGGTGAACTCCTGCCCGCGGAACGGCCGCTCGACGGGCATGTCGTACGTCACCCAGCGCTTGCTGCCCGAGATCTGCAGGACGAAGACGCAGTGCGAGTCGTAGTGCGACTTCAGCCCCTGCGCGTTCGGCGGCGTGACGTAGATGTTGCACTGGAAGCGGCTCGAGAACTCCGCCTCCATCGAGCGGCACAGGCTCATCAGGCGTGGGAGGGATCCCTCGAGCTGGTTGAGGACGATGGTCCCGCCCTGCTCGTACTCCTGGTAGAGCCGCGCCGCGTCGATCAGCCCGGAGGGGTACGTGTATTCGCTCGACTTCAGCTCGGGCTTGGCCGCGTTGACCATGATCACCGACGGGTGCTGCAGGTGCAGCGTCGTCAGGACCCGATCGATGTCCTCCATCGAGAGGAGCGAGTCGTAGAAGGATCGCTCCTGCCGCGCGACCCGGAGCAGCTTGCTCTCGAAGTGCGACGCGAAGAAGTCGCTCGGGGAGAAGGGGCGGATGAGCCGGGCGAGATCCCAGCGCTGTTCACGGGTCAACGTCGAACCTCCTGGACGAAGCGATACATACCAGGGCTCGGCGCGCCGCCAAAGACGTTCGCGGTTTCAGTCCGCGGTCGCGAGCTGGCCGCGCTGCGGCGGCGCCCCCTCGAGCTCGGGGTGCGCCTCGACGTACTCGAGGGCCTCGCGCATCGTCGCGCAGCGCACGTCGGGTAGCTCGCACACGTGCCGCAGGGTGCGCATCATCGCGAGCTGCATCGTGCCGTGGCCGCTCACGAGGAACGGCGCGCGGTTGCCCCGGTAGCGGCGGAGGAAGCCGCCCATCGCCGCGCGGTGGAAGCCGTCGTCCATGAATTCCTCGGCCGCCGCCCCGC
>JAYRVK010000395.1:0-5584 GCA_041918555.1 Sandaracinaceae bacterium | reverse complement strand
GGACGGCCACCACCATCACGACCACGGCGATCACGACGACGACGATCACGACCACGAGTGATCGCCGCAGGATCCGGGTGGGGCGCCGGCCCGCCGCGCTCTAGGGTCGGGCCATGAGCAGCGACACGAAGCGGATCGCGGCCGCGATCGAGATCACGAGCCGGCGCTGGGCCGATCCTCCGTCCCTCGACGAGCTGGCGGGCGCGGTGAGCCTGAGCTCCGCGCACTTCCAGCGGATGTTCCGGCGCATGACGGGGGTGAGCCCCAAGCGCTTCGCGCAGGCGCTGGCCGCGGATCGCGCGGAGCGGATGCTCGTCGACGCGCGCCCGCTCCTCGACGCGGCGTTCCACGCGGGGCTCTCGGGGCCGGGGCGCCTGCACGACCTGATGGTCAGCGTGCGCGCGATGACCCCCGGCGAGCTGCGCCGCGGCGGCGAGGGCCTCGCGATCCGCTGGGGCGTTCACGACACGCCGTTCGGGCCGTGCATGATCGCGGCGACCGAGCGCGGCATCTGCGAGCTGACGTTCGTCGAGGACGACGCGCCGCGGCGCGAGCTCGAGCGCTCCTTCCCGAGCGCGACGCTCCTCGAGGATCCGTCGCCGACGCGCCCCGCGCTGGACGCGCTGCTCGACGCGTCGGCGCGCGCGGGCCCGATCACGCTCCACCTCCGGGGGACGAACTTCCAGCTCCGCGTGTGGCAGGCGCTGCTGGCGATCCCGCCCGATCGCCTCACGAGCTACGGCGCGATCGCCGACGCGATGGGCTGCCCCGGCGCCTCCCGCGCGGTGGGCCGCGCGGTCGGCAGCAACCCCGTGTCCTGGATCATCCCGTGCCACCGCGTCCTGCGCCGTGAGGGCGCGCTCGGCGGCTACCGCTGGGGCCTCGACAAGAAGCGCGCCCTGCTCGCGTGGGAGCACGCCCGCGCGAGCTGAGAGAGCCGACGAAGAGGCTCGGAGCGTGCGGCGCGGCCGATCGAGGCCAGGCCGGCGCGCAGCGCCCGGCGCGCGCGCTGCGCGCGCTGGGGGAGGGGCCGCGCAGCCCCCTCCGGAGGATCAGCTCCCGGTGCCGAAGATGAAAGGAAAGTTGACGTCGACCTCGCCGCCGTCGGGCTCGTCGAAGCGCCACCTCCGGACCTGGCGGACGATGCACCCCTCGACGCCGGCGTTGCCCATCGTGGAGCTCGCGCGGCTCGCGCTCGACACGGTGCCGTTGCGCGCGATGCGCCAGCGGATCTCGATCCGGCCGCGGAGGTTCGGGTTCCGCTGGAGCTCGTTCTCGTAGCAGTAGCGGACCGCAGACTGGTTGCGCCGCACGACGCGCATGATCTGCTCGGGCGAGAGGTAGCCGCTCACGCGCGGCGTCGCGGTCTCCATCCGCACCCGGACCTCCGTCGCCGGCCGGCCGCGCGCGCCCGGGCCGCCGCTCCCGCGCCCACCGCCCGCGCCGCGCCCCGCGCCGACGCCGGTGCCCATGTTGCCCGCGCCGAACAGCGTGCCGCGACCGGTGCCGCCGCCGCCGCTGCCCGTGCCGCGCAGGCCCGTGCCCCCGCTCCCGCGGCCCATCACCGTCTGTGACGAGCCGAGCCCGCCGAGGAGGTCCGCGATGCTCGGCCCCTCGAGCGCCTCCGAGAGCGCGTTCGACTCGCCGTCGCCGCCGCGGATCGCGCCGAGCAAGCCCAGGTGCGAGACCCGCTCGGCGGCGCCACCGCCGGTGATCTCGCCCTCCATCTCGGTGTCCTCCTGCGTGGCGTCCTCACGGCCGACGCGGCCTTCCTCCTCGGCCGCCGCTTCGCCGCCCGCCTCCTCGCGATCCTGCAGGCCCGGATCCTCGGTGTCGGTCCCCCCGACGTCCTCCTCCTCGAGGAGATCCTCGGGCGGCGGGGTCACGAGGAAGCGCCGGATCAGGTCCGTCGGGAGCTCGAGGTCGTCGTGCGGCGGCGCCTCCGCGAGCGCGAGGAAGAACAGCGCGAGCACCGCCGCGTGGAGGAACGCCGAGAGGAACAGCGCCATCACGCGCGCGGGCTCCGCGAAGAACGCGGGCATCCCCATCGGGAGGCCCGGCGGGCGCCGCACCATCTGGAAGAACACGGCCGCGCTGCCCATCGTGAGCACGCCGTAGTCGTCGGGCCCGAGCTCGACCGGCCGGCCCATCGCGCGCAGGGCCGCGGCCTCGCGCCGCTGGCCGCCGATCCACACCGCGCCGCTCATCGCGGGCGCGAGCACGAGCTCGTAGGTCGTCCCCTTCCAGCGCAAGAGGGTCAGCGCGTCCTCCGAGGTCACGCCCTCGGGGAGCGGGAGCGTGTCGAGGTCCGTGTACCCGAGCGTGACGTCCCGGGGCTTGTCGAGGGTGTGCTCCGCCTGGATCGTGCCGCCGAAGACCAGCGCGACGCGCAGGCGGCGCTCGTTCTGCGAGACGTTCGCCATCGTCAGGCCGACCTCATCGGAAGGCCTTCCCTTGGCTCGAGCGCTGCAGCTCGGGGATGAAGGAGCGGTGCGGCAGGCGCGGCCGGTCGAACTCGGCGCGCATCCGGTTCAGGAAGTAGAGCAGCTGGGGCGACTTCAGCCGGCCCGCGAGGTCCAGGCCGCTGAACCGGAAGACCTTCACCTTCTCGCCGCCCTCGCTGCGCAGATCCGAGTCGACGTCCTGGTCGCCCGCCTCGTCCTCGCCCTCGACGTCGTCGAAGAGCTCGGCCTCCGAGCGACCGGACGGCGCGTCGTCGTCGTCGCGCGTGTCCTGCCCCATCGCGGTCGAGAAGCTGCCGCACAGGAGCGCAGAGAGCGCGGCGAGGGACACGAGCCGCCGCGGTCGGGTCATTGGGCCGCTCCCTCGGCCGGCGCGGGCGCGCCCGGCGCGGGAATGTCTCGGAGGTACTGCTCGGCCATCTCGCGGTGCTCCCCGGAGGATGGTGCCACACGGAGGAACCGCTCGAACAGGGCGCGCGCCTCTTCGCGCCGATCGAGGAACTCCGCGAGGAGGACCCCGAGGTTGAACAGCGCGGCCGGGTGGTTCGGCTGCTCGTCGAGCACCGCCTCGTAGTAGCGCTGCGCCTCGCGGTGCTCGCCCTGGCCGCGGAGCGCGGCGCCGAGGGCCACGCGCGCGCCGACGTGCTCGCGGTCGTGCTCGAGGACGGCGCGGTACTCGGCGGCGGCGCCGACGTAGTCGCCCGCGTGGAGCAGCACCGAGCCCTGGTTGAGGTGCGCGGCCGCGAACGCGGGGTCGATCTGGATGGCCTGGGCGAACTGCTCGAACGCGGCCTGCGTGTCGCCGCGCGAGAGCTCGAGCAGGCCCATCTCGTTGTGGAGCGCCGCGCTGGTCTCTGCGATCTCCATCGCCTTCTGGAAGACGAGCTGCGCGACGTCGTACTGCTCGCGCGCCCGGTAGATCCGGCCGATCTCGGTGAGCGCGGGCACGTTGCGCGGCTCGCGCACGAGCACCTCGCGCGCGTGCGAGAGCGCGGCGTCGTGGTTGCCGCGCTGGCGCTCGACGGCGCAGAGCGCGAGGCGGACGGGGATCGAGTCGGGGTGGCCGTTGACGTAGTCGTTGAGGAGCGAGGCCGCCTGATCGCGCTCGCCGAGCGAGTACCGCGCCTCGGCGAGGCCGACCAGCACCTCGCCCGCCGCGGGCTGGATCGCGCGAGCCTGCTCGAAGCGCTCGACGGCCTCGCGCAGCTCGCCACGCCTCCGCGCGATGACGCCGAGGTTGTAGTGCGCCTCCCAGAGATTCGGGTCGATCGCGAGCGCGGCGGCGAAGTGCTCGGCCGCGCGGTCCTCACGCGCCCGGCCGCCACGCGCGAGGAGACGCACGCCCGCCTGGTACTCGCGCGCCGCGCCCGGATCGACGGGCGGGAGGTCCGTCGGACGCGCCGCGTCGGGCGTGCCGCCGCACCCGGCCGCGAGCGCGAGGAGGAGCGCGAGCAGAGAGAGCGACGCGCGAGCGATCATCGGGTACGCCCCCTCCTGCGAGCCGGAGTCGGGCGCGGCCCCGGCTCGGCCGCGCCCGCCGCGGGCGTCGCGGAGCCGGGCGTCGCGGCGGCGGGCGCGGGCTCCTGGCCGGCCGGCGGGCCGCGCCGCAGTCCGTCGAGGGGACCCGGCGTCGGGATCGCCGCGCCCTCCGCGAGCTCGCCGCCCATCTCGCGCAGGCGCGGGTACTCCACATCGTTCAATCGCACGAGACCTTGACGCAGCTGCGCCGTCCACGAGTTGAAGATCCGGAGCTCCATCGCGCGCGCGTAGCCGCCCTCGTAGGCCTCGAGCGCGCGCTCCTCGATCGGGATCACGAAGCCCTGGAGCTGGTCGAAGTACGCCTGCTCCTCCTCCTCGCTGAGGCCCTCGGGGGTCGGGGCGTTGCGCAGGCCCTCGGCGTAGAGCTCGTAGCTCCGCCCGATCTGGAAGAGCGACGCGGTGACCCACTCCGCGACGTTGAACTGGACGACCTCCGCGAACGCCTCGGCGGCGCGGCGCAGGAGATCGCTCTTGCGCTCGAGGCGCTGGCGCAGCCCGTCCATCGGCCCGGCGATGTCCACCGTCTCGTACTCCGCGAGGATCCGCATCGCCTGGAGGTAGCGGGCCTGGGCCGCGTAGTAGAGGCCGGAGTCGCCGAGGCGTGCGCGCGAGCGACGCGCGAGCCGCACCGCCGCCGCGTACGCGCGCTCGGCGCCCTCGGCGTCGCCCGAGCTCGCGAGCACCTGCCCGAGCCGCGTGTTCGCCTCGACCTGCCGCGCCGGATCGCGCGAGCGGCGGATGAAGCGCCGGTACACGTCGGCGGCCTCCGTCCAGTGCTCGGCCTGCGCGTGCGCGCGGGCGATGAGGAAGGTGACCTCGTCGGCCGACTCGTGCGTCCCGAAGCGCTCGAGGAAGCGCGTGCCGTCGCGGACCGCCGCGTCGTTGTCGCCCGCGGTCATCCGCAGGAGCGTCGCGTTGTACACCGAGTCGGCCGCGTGCTCGCCCGCGGGGAAGCGCTCGCCGTAGGCCTCGTAGAAGCGCGCCGCGTCGGAGAACTGCGCGATCGACTCGTACATCTGCGCGCCGGCCCACGCGCCCTGGCCCCCGATCGGCGTGCCGGGGTGGTGCTCGATGAGCTGGTCGTACGCGCTCGCCGCGCCGGCGACGTCGCCGTCGGCTTGGTACTCGACGCCCGCGTTGAAGTAGGCCTGCGGCGCGCGCTCGTCGCGCGGGAACTCGCGCGCGGCGCGCAGGTACGCGGTCGCGGCCGCGTCGTGCTCGCCGCGCTGCGCGAGCTGCTCGCCGGTCGCGAACACCGCCTGGAGGATGAGCGCCGCGAGCCGGCGCTGCGACTCCTCGGTCTGGAAGGCGGGCGCCTCGCGAAGGCGCCGCGCCCAGCTCTCGATGTTCTGGTAGTCGCGCGCGCGGTTGAAGCTCTCGAGGATGAGCTCGCCCGCGGTCACGGAGTACGGGCTGTTCGGGAAGCGCTCGAGCAGCTGGCCGAAGAGGCGCACCGCGGGGTCGTAGATCTGGCGGTCGTAGTAGAGCCGGCCCTGGCGGAAGAGGATCTCCGGGAGGTCGGGGTCCTCGGGGAAGAGCTCGACGTAGAGCTCGATCGCGGTCGAGAAGCGCCGGTCGTTCTC
>JAYRVK010000394.1:0-4921 GCA_041918555.1 Sandaracinaceae bacterium | reverse complement strand
GGAGGCCACGCAGGCCGTGCCCTTCCTCGGGGTGCCGGCGCGCTTCTCGCTGAGCCCGTTTCGCCTCGCGCGCATCACCGGGGTGCCGGCGGTGACGGTCTTCGGCCTGTTCCGCGGGGGGCGCCGCTACGAGATCGTGTTCGAGGCGCTCACGACGGCGGATGAGCAGCTCGACCTCTACGTCATGCGGCGGTCTGCGCGCGGCGCTCCGTTCGAGATGCCGACCATGATCCTCGAGCTCGACGCGCCGGGCGTGGTCGACGGAGATCCCGACGTGAGCCACGACGGGAGCACGATCTACTTCACGAGCACTCGAGCGGGGGGGCTCGGCGAGTGGGATCTGTGGTTCTCGACCCGCGAGTGCCTCTGAGCGGTTCGTGGCACGCTCCGCGCCGATGACCAAGCTCCACTCGGCGGCGTGCGGGCGCAACCGCGACCCCATCCTCGCGGTGCTCCTCGAGGCGTTCCCGCGCGAGGGCCTCGCGCTCGAGATCGCGGCGGGCACGGGGATGCACGCGGTCCACTTCGCGCCGCGCTTCCCGCGGCTCGCGTGGCAGCCGACCGACGCCGACGACGAGGCGCTCGCGAGCATCGAGGCGTGGCGCGCCGAGGCGATCGCGCCGAACCTCTTGCCCCCGCTGCGCCTCGACGTGACCGCGCCCGAGTGGCCGGTCGAGCGCGCGGACGCGGTGTTCAACGCGAACATGATCCACATCAGCCCGTGGCCGTGCACGCGCGGGCTCCTCGCGGGCGCGGCGCGTGTGCTCCGCGACGGGGGGCCGCTCGTGATGTACGGCCCCTACCAGATCGCGGGCGCGCACACCGCGCCGAGCAACGAGGCGTTCGACGCGAGCCTGCGCGCGCGCGATCCGCGCTGGGGCGTGCGCGACCTCGACGAGGTCCGCGCGATCGCCGAGGAGGTCGGGCTCGACTACGAGCGGCGGGTCGCCATGCCCGCCAACAACCTTTGCGTGATCTATCGCAGGAGGCCGAGGGCATGAGCGTGCGCGGGCTGATCGGGGTGGTGCACCTGCGCCCGATGCCGGGCGATCCCGGCTACGCGGGCGGGGGCTTCGAGGGCGTGCTCGAGGCGGCGGTGCGCGACGCGGACGCGCTCGTCGAGGGCGGCGCCGACGCGATGATCGTCGAGAACTTCGGGTCGGCGCCCTTCCCGAAGGGCACGCCCGAGCAGCCGACGCCGCCGCACCAGATCGCGATGATCGGCCGCGCGGTCGAGGCGTGCAGGCGCCGCGGCGTCCCCGTCGGGGTCAACGTCCTGCGCAACGATGTTTGCGCGGCGCTCGGCATCGCGGCGGCGACGGGCGCCTCGTTCGTGCGCGTCAACGTGCACGTCGGCGCGTACGTGACCGACCAGGGGCTCATCGAGGGCCGCGCGTTCGAGACGCTGCGCTATCGGGCCGCGATCGACGCGCGCGAGATCGCGATCCTCGCGGACGTGCGGGTGAAGCACGCGGCGCCGCTCGCGCCGCTCTCCGTCGAGGCCGAGGTGAAGGACGTGCTCGCGCGCGGCCGCGCCGACGCGGTCGTGGTGACGGGGCGCGGGACCGGCGAGCCCGTCTCGGGCGAGCTCCTCGCGGAGGTGCGCGCCGCCGCGGGGGACGCGACGGTGGTCATCGGCAGCGGGCTGAGCCCCGCGCGCGCGGAGCTCGCCGCGCTCGCGGACGCCGCGATCGTCGGGACGTGGATCAAGCGCGACGGGAACGTCGAGCTGCCGGTCGATCCCGCGCGCGTCCGGCGCCTCAAGGAGGCCGTGCGCTTCCGCGGCGAGTGAGCTCTATGCGTCGGCGGCGCGCGAGACCGCCAGGGCGAAGCGCTCCAGCTGCTCGAGGTCGTTCACGAGGATGTCGAAGAGCACCTCGTGATCCACGTCGAGGTACAGGTGCACGAGCACGTTCCGCAAGCCCGCCCACTGCTCGAGCTCCGACGCGAGCGGCTCCGCGAAGACGCCGTTCTCGGCCAACACGCGGATGGCGTCACGATACGAAGACGGCGCGCGCCAACCTCGCTCCGCGATCAGGTGGTGCGAGAGATCGAGCACGCACTCCGCGGCGAGGTGCAGCCACCGCTCGGCCTGCGCTCGAAGCCCCCGATCATCGAGGTAGCTCGCCTTGGGCGTGCCCGCGAGCGAGCGCAGATCCACGAGCAGCTCCTCCAGCCTCCCGAGGCGTCGCTGGAAGACGTCACGATCGACCAAACGTCCCCCCCTCGAGTCGAGCGCGGCGCCCGTCGGCGATGATGCGGTCGAAGTGCCGTCGATCCTCGGCGAGGCCCATCGTCCGCACGAAGTACCGCACGTAGGCCCCGCGGTCGCGCACGAAGAGCACCTCGCCCGAGAGCGCTCGCTGCCCGAGCAGGGGATCGGCGTCGTTCAGCACGACCACATCGACCTCACCGACGGCCTCGAGCGCGGCGGCGAGCCGCACGCGCGCGGCGAAGCGCTCCTTGGGGGTGGTCCCCTCGTCGAGGTAGGCCGCGACGTCCCAATCCGAGTCCGGCCGCTCCCGCCCGCGGGCCCGCGAGCCGAAGAGCAACGCGAACCGCACGCACTTCTCGTCGCGCAGGACGTCGATGATCCGGTCTCGCGGGGACACGAAGGGACTCTACCATCGCGTGGGGGCACCGCCCCGAACAGGGTCGTGCGCTTCCGCGGCGACGGATCGTCCACTATCGTTCCCGCCGTGAAGACGACGGCGTTCGTGGCGGCGGCGCTCGGTGGTCTCGTGATGCTCGGCTGCGCCGGGCCCGACGAGGGCGCGGCGCGCTCGGAGGCGGCGGCGCGCGAGGACGGCGTGGGGACCACGCGCGCGTCCCGCGAGCTCGCGGCGGTGCGCGAGGAAGAGCGCGCGATCGAGGCGCCCGCGGCGCGCGTCGCGCCTCCGCCGCGGCCGGTCCTCATCGTGCACGCGATCGACGCGACGGAGGGCGAGGACGGCCGCGGCGCGGTGATCCCCGCGACGCGCGCGATCGCGTTCGACCTCGACGCGCGCCGCTTCCCGCCGCGGGCGCGCGATCCGGTGCTCCGCGTCGGCGCGCTCGCGTTCACGCGCTACACGCATCCGTCGCCCGGCGTGCTGCGCTTCGTCGCGGCCGACGTGGCGGCGCTGCCGGCCGGCGCGCCGGTGTCCGTCGAGTACGAGGGCGAGCCCGACGCGCGCGTCGTGGTAGAGAGCGCGCTGGTGATCCCGTGAGGCGGCGCTTCGTCGCGCTCGCGCTCGCGCTCGCCGCCTGCGATGGCGAGATGCCGCCGCTCCCGGACGGCGGCTGCGCGGAGCCCGGCGTCGCGCCCGATCAGCCCGTCCTCGCGTGCCCCGCGATGGTCGACGTCGGCTGCATCGAGGCGAGCGGCGTCCCGCTCGACGTCGACCCGACCGTCGCGACGTGCGACGGGAGCGCGGCCACCGTGACGTGCACGCCGGAGACCGTCGCGCCCGGCGCGAGCGGAGGGACGTGCACCGCGGTGTCCCCGAGCGGCGCGCGCGCGGAGTGCTCCTTCCCGATCCGCTACGCGGTGCGCGGCCCCGCGAGCCTCGTGTGCGAGCCGAGCGTCACCGTCGCCTGCTCGGGCCCGCGCACGAGCGTGATGCTGCCCGCGCCGGGCGTGATGGCGTCGTGCGACGGCGGCGAGGTCGGCGCGCCCTCGAACGACGCGCCCGCGGACTTCGCGGTCGGCGCGACCGACGTCGCGTGGAGCGCGAGCGTCGCGGGCGGCGCGCCGCTCGCGTGCACGACGCGCGTCGAGGTGACCGACGACGCGCCGCCGAGCCTCGCGTGCGACCCCGTCACGGTGGTGCGCACGGCGCCGAGCGATCCGATCGCGGTGCCCGCGCCGATGGCCACCGACGCGTGCGACGACGCGGTCGAGGTGGTCGTGGGCGCGCCGCCCACCACGCGCGGCACGCACACCGTGTCGGTCACCGCGACCGACGACGGCGGCCAGCGCGCCACGTGCGAGCTCGAGGTCGACGTGCGGGACGTGTTCGCGCCGGTCGGCCTGCGCGTGGTCTCCGCGGAGCTCGCGGCGGACGGGACCACCGACGTGACGCTCGGCTGGGAGGACGGCGGCGGGCGCGACGTCACCGACGTGCGCGTCGAGCGCGCGACCTCCGCGGCCGGGCCCTTCACGGAGCTCGTGACGATCGGGGCGGCGCCCGGTGCGGCGACCTACACCGACGACGACGCGCCCGCGCCGGCCGCGTACTACCGGCTCGTCGCGCTCCGCGCGGGCGTCGCGGGCGGGATCACGGAGCCGGTGCGCGCGCTCGCGATCGCGGCCGAGGACTACCACCTCGAGGATCAGGCCGTGCCGGGGGTCCCGTTCGCGACCTCGCTCTACGGCGTGGTTCGCCACCCCCAGGATCTCTCGATGGGCCCGTTCCCGCTCGTGGTCCTCCTGCACGGCAACCACGGGAACTGCCGGCCGACCGACGGTGGCGACGACGAGTGCGAGACGCGCACCGGGCACGACTGCGAGGACCCGCGCTTCACCACGACGCCGAACGCCGAGGGCTATCTCTACCTGCAAGAGACGTTGTCGGCGCAGGGCTTCGTCACGGTGAGCCTCAGCGCGAACGCGCTCAACTGCCGCGACGGGTTCCTCGCGGAGCGCACGCAGCTGATCCTCGAGCACCTGCGCCGCTGGAGCCGCTGGGCGGGCGCCGGCGGGCCGCCGTTCGGGACGAGCTTCGCGGGCGCCGTGGAGCTCTCGCGGGTCGCGCTCGTCGGGCACTCGCGCGGCGGCGAGGCGGTCGCGGGCGCGCCGGCCGCGCTCCGCGCGACGCCGATCCCCGGCGTGACGCTCGCGAGCGTGTTCGGGATCGGCCCGACCGACTACGAGACCCCCACGCCGAGCGGCGTGCCGTTCGCGGTGCTGCTCCCCGCGTGCGACGGGGACGTCTCGACG
>JAYRVK010000393.1:0-4279 GCA_041918555.1 Sandaracinaceae bacterium | reverse complement strand
GGGATGTCCTCGCCCCTGCGGTCCTTGCCGCGCGAGGTGAGCGTGATGTCGAGCGCCTCCGCGGCGACGATCGCGTCGTCGTAGAAGAGCTCGTAGAAGTCCCCCATCCGGAAGAACAGCAGCGCGTCCGGGTAGTCGTGCTTGGCGGAGAAGAACTGCTGCATCACCGGCGTGTGGCCGGGATCGCTCGGCGCGTCGCTCTTCTTCGGGCGCGGCACGCTCAGCGGAAGGTCTGCTGGACCGAGAGGCGCGTGAGCTGGATGCGCAAGAGGCCTTGCACCGACTGATCGACCGCGTAGAGCCGCTCGTCCACGTCGTTGTACACGAGGCGCGTGAGCAGGGATGGCCCGCTCGTCCCGCCCACCGTCGACACGTCGACGTTCAGGCCCGTCGGCACCTCGGTGATCGCGATCCGCAGCTCGGGGTGCCGCTCGGTGATGCCGGAGGGCCGCGCGCCGAGCGCGAAGGTGAGCTCGGGGGTCGAGAACACCGAGTCGAAGAACGCGCGGCCGCGCCGCCCCGCGGCCTCGCGCGCGGGATCGACCTCGCAGCCGTGATCGGCGCCCTCGACGATGGGGTGCTGGAACCCGTTGCGCCCGCCGATCACGGTGAAGACGTCCTTCGTCCGCACCTCGAACTCGAGGAGCTCCGGGTAGCAGGCCAGCACGTCGGCGAGGATCGCGCCCGCGGGCCGGATCACCGCGCCGAGGCGCAGCCGCCCCGCGTACGTCTCGTGGACTCCCTCGGGGTGGCTCTCCGCCCCGAGGATCTGGATCAGCACCGGCGTGATCTCCCCGCCGGTGGTCCGCTCCGTGAGCTGGTTGCAGCGGGAGAGCAGCGCGTCGTCGGTCCCGCGCAGGATCGAGGGCGGCAGGTCGCCCGTGATCGCCACCACGTCACCGTCGTACTCCGCGAGGTCGCCCGCCGCGGGCCGGTCCTCGACGCCCAGCACGCCGACCGCGCAGTAGTCGGTGTGCGAGAGCAGGAACGTGTCGTCGCCGGCGGTCTCGAAGTTCCCGCCCGTCGTCGCGGTGAACGGGATCTGCCCCTCGAAGAGCGCGCTGAACGTCTGGCTGATCGCGGCCCACGGGTCGCGGATCGCGCACACGAGCGGCGAGCCGCCCTCGAGCGGGTAGATCGCGTCGAGCGGCGCCTCGCACGTCACGGGGGTGAGCACCGGGACGAGATCGGGCGAATTCGTGCCGCCGCTGGACGTCACGATCTCCACGCCCACGCCATCCGTATCCCACGTGGGCTCGGGATCGAGCGCGACCCCGGACTCCATGTACGAGCCGAACCGCGGGCGGTGCCTCGCGATCGCGACGATCTGATCCTCGACGTCGATCTCGCGCCCGGCGCCGCAGCCGGCGCCTCGGCACGCCGTGTCCTCGTCGAAGACGTCGTAGATGCGCACGCGCCCGTCGACGGTCGCCACGGCGAGGAAGACCCCGTGCAGGTTGATCCCCGAGGCGTACGCGCCGTCCTCCGCGTCGGTGCACGCGGTGATCGGCTCGGCGGGATCGTACGACGGCGAGACCAGCGCGAGCGCGCGCGCCGGGAACGGGACCTCGAGGCGGTCGTAGGGCGGCTGGACCTCGACGGGCAACACGCCGCCGAACGACGGCGACGCGGGATCGGTCCAGTCGATCGCGAGGACCGAGCCATCGGTCGCGTCGACGGCGTAGAGGTAGCGGACGGTCGGGCTCGTCGCGTCGATCGTCGCAGGCACCCGCGGCGTCAGGGCGAGCGCCTCGACGGGGACCGACACGTTGACGGTCGCGGTCTCCACGAGCGCCACCGGGTCGACGACGTGGATCAGCGGGAGCGCACGATCCGCGACCAGGAGAGCGCCGGTCTCCGGATCCTCGATCAGGGCCGCGGGCGCCGGGATCGCGCCGAGCGAGATCGGCTCGCGCGGCGGCGTCGGGGGAGGCTCCGAGAGCGGCGGGGTCCGACACGTGTAGAGCCAGCGCGTCGCCGGCGGCTGCGCCGACAGATCGATCGGGGCCGGGAGCGCGGAGGCGAGGTCCAGGAGCTCCGGCGCCCCGAGCGTCCCCCCGGTGATCGGCAGACGCACGAGCTGCCCCGCCTCCGGCAGCGCGACGAAGAGCGAGCGCTCGTCGGGCGCGAGGCGCATCGCCGAGGGCAGGGCCCGCTCGCCCAGGACGTCGAAGGGCGTCGACGCCGCGCCGAGCCCGCCGCGGAACTGCGCGGTCTCGATCACGTGGACGTCGCCGCTCCCGCGCGAGAGCACGAAGACGTGCTGCGGGTCGAGCCGCGACACCGCGAGCGCCGCGGGCACCTCGCCCACCGCGGCGAACGTGTAGCCCGGGATGCGCACGTCGGTGTCGATCACCCCGGGCTCGTCGTCGCTCCCGGTGAGCCGCACCGCGGCGACCTCGCCCGTCGTCGTCTGCGTGACGATCGCGTGGAGCGCGTAGCCCTCGCGCGGCTCGCCGTCGTCCTCGTCGATCGACGCGGGCGCGGGCGGCGCGCAGTCGGCGAGCGCGGTCGGCGAGCTCGTGGTCAGGTTCCAGCAGAAGAACGCGACGTCCTCCGGCCGATCGAACGCGTTGGGCTGCGGCGGCGGGGTCGGGTTGCCGCACGCGAGGGCGAGCAGCGCGGTGAGCACGGAGGCGCGCTTCATGATGACTAGCTCCCCGTGAGGTCCACGACGGGGGTGATCTCGCCGAGGGTCGCGACGAGCGTGGGCACGCCCCCCGTCTCGAGGGGCCGGAGGTCGAGGACGCGGATGACCGACACGCTGAAGTCGATCATGTAGAGCCGCCGCTCCGCCGGATCGACGACGATTTCGAAGGGCCCGGAGAACCCCCCGACCACCGCGACGAGCGCGCCCACCTCCGCGTCGATCACGAAGAGGCGCTGCGCGTCGAAGCAGCTCGCGAGCACGAACGTCCGCCCGGCGAGCGTGACGGTGGTGAGGCGCGACGGACCGCGCCCGACCTCGTAGACCGCGCGCAGCCCCAGATCCGAAGGGGTCAGGCCGCGCCGCGCGAGGTCGACCTCGACCACCGACTCCGGCCGGCGCGCGAGCACGAACGCGGCGTCGGGATCGGTCGGATGGAACGCGATGTCCCGCGTGTCCTGGCCGTCGTCGAGGCCCCCGAGCCGCAGCCGCCCCGCGTCGTAGAGGAACGAGCGCGCGGGGCTCGCGGTGTCGACCACGATCCCGACGCGCGCGAGCTCGTTGGTCCCGACCGCGGTCATCCAGCCGATCGCGCGGCCGGGCTCCATCGTGAGCGTCACGAGGCTCTCGGGAAAGCCCTCGGCGATGTGGAGCAGCTCCGGTGTCGCGCCCGATCCGTCGTCGAGGAAGAGCGCGATGCGGCCCTCGCGCATCACGTAGAGGAGGAAGTCTCCGAAGTCCGTGTCTCCGAGCGTCGCCGAAGGAACCACCGCGACGTCGACGGGATCGCCCACGAGATCGAGCTCGCGCTCGTTCGCCACGGCCTCGCGGCGCGTGACGCGGCGCGAGTCCCCGCACCGCGGTACGTCGCCGGCGTCCCAGCGCGCCGCGTCGGCGGGCACCTCGGCCCGGTACTCCTGATCGCACTGGAAGCCCATGTTCGGCTCGAAGTCGATCGTGGTGAGATCGCGGGTCGAGCGCACCGGCAGATACAGCCGCCGCTGATCGCGGGGCCGCAGCGTGAGGCCGTCGGCGTGCGAGCCGAGCCCGACCTCGTCGAGCACCACGGCGTGCATGTCGGGGCGGGGATCGCCGAGGAACGTGAGCCGATCGAGGACGCAGTCGTCGCTGCCGCCGCCGCACTGCCCGTCGACGTGCGCGCGGACCGCGCCGAGATCGATCGCCTGCACGGTGCCCGCGTTGAACCGCAGATCGAAGTTGCTGTTCGCCACGAAGAGGTACGAGGCGGGCACCGACGGATCGGGCTGGTACAGCTCGATCGCGATCGGGAAGTTCATCGTGCTCGGCGTCGGATCGATCCCCGCCTGATCCAGGTTGCAGGCGGCGGCGAGCGAAGCGGCGAGCACCAGCGGGAGGCGGTACGCCATCGGCACGCGGAGCCTAGTACCACGGATCCCGAGTTCAAGCCGGGTCGACGCTTCGATCGATCGGGCCCGGGCGGCGCGCGACGAGAGGGGTGGGCGAAGCCGACGCGATCGAGGCATGCCCGCCGCCCTCCGCCGCCCGTCGGCCGAGGGGCCCCCGCGCGCTCGCCGCGCGCGACGGGGGAGGGGCGCGCGCAGCGCCCCTCGGGAACTCAGAGGGTGTCGATAAATCGATCGAGGCCAGGCC
>JAYRVK010000392.1:0-10061 GCA_041918555.1 Sandaracinaceae bacterium | reverse complement strand
GTGATCCCGCCCCCCCCCCCCCCCCCCGGCGGGGGCCCCGCCGGCGCCGCGGCGACCCGGCCCCACGGGTGCTGGCGGTGCGGGGGCCGGGTCCTCGAGCGATTCGTGCGTTTTTGGGCGCGCGCCCGCGCCCCCGCCGAGTTTGCGGCGGTCAGCCGCCGCCGCGGATCCCGTACTTCTTGGCCAGCTCGCGCAGGTGGTAACGCGTCAGCCCGGCGGCCTTCGCGCTCCGGGTCACGTTCTCGCCATGCTTCTCGAGGAGCTTGGTGATGTACGCCGCCTCGAATTCGTCGAGGACGCACTGCTTCGCGTCCTTGAAGGGAAGCCCGTCGTCGACGAACTGCTGCGCCGAGCCGCCGCCGATCACCGTCGGCGTCGACTTGTGCGCGCCCGGCATGAGGTCGGCGACCGTCAGCACCGGCTCGTCCGAGAGCGAGCCGCCGCGCTCGACGGTGTTCTTCAGCTCGCGGATGTTCCCGGGCCATGGGTACGCCTGCATCCGCCGCATCGCGTCGGGCGAGACGGTGAGCTTCGCCTCGCCATCGGGGAAGCGGCGCCGCGTGATGTCGGCGAGGAAGTGCTCGACCAGCGTGGGGATGTCCTCCGGTCGGTCGCGCAGCGCGGGCAGCTCGATCTGCACGACGCTCAGCCGGTAGTAGAGGTCCTCGCGGAACGTGCCCTCGTTGACCATCTGGCGCAGGTCACGGTTCGTCGCGGCGACGACGCGCACGTTGACCGGGATCTGCCGATCGCCGCCGACGCGGCGGATCTCGCGGTTCTCGAGGACGCGCAGGAGCTTGGGCTGGAGGGTGAGGTCGAGCTCGCCGATCTCGTCGAGGAAGATCGTCCCGCCGTCGGCCGCCTCGAAGGAGCCGCGGCGGCGCTCGACCGCGCCGGTGAACGCGCCGCGCTCGTGGCCGAAGAGCGTGCTCTCGATGAGGTCCTTCGGGATCGCCGAGCAATCCTGGACGACGAGCGGCTGCTCCGCGCGGCGGCTCGCGGAGTGGAGGGCGCGCGCGATCAGCTCCTTGCCGGTGCCCGTCTCGCCGCGCACGAGCACGGTGAGCTCGGTGGGCGCGATCTTCGCCATCGTCGCGAAGATCTCCCGCATGCGAACCGACTTGCCGATGATCCCGTGGAAGCTCTCCTCGGTGCTGAGGGGGATCTCCACGGTCCCCTGCTCGGGCTCGAAGCGAAGGTGCGTCTTGCCGACCCGGATCACCGTGCCCGGCTTGATCCAGACCTCCTTGACCTGGAGATCGCCGATGAACGTCCCGTTGGTCGAGTCGAGGTCGCGCAGGACGAAGCCCTTCTCGGTCGCCTCGACCTCGAAGTGCGTGCCGCTCACCGCCTTGTCGGCGAGGGTGAGATCGCAGATCACGCTGCGCCCGACGGTCACGCGCTCGCGCTCGATCAGGAGCTCGCGATCCTGATCGGGCCCCTCGACGACGAGGAGCTTCGCGCGGCGCAGCTTGCGCTTCATCGCGCGCTCGTCGACGAAGATCGTGGTCAGCCCGGGGTTCGATTCGTCGTTCACGCGATGTCCTCTCGCAGCGCTCGGATCGCGGCAGCGTAGTCGGGCTCGCCGAAGATCGCGCTCCCCGCGACGAGCACGTCGGCCCCGGCCTGCACGACCTTGCACGCGGTGCCGGGGCGGATGCCGCCGTCCACCTCGAGCCGGATGTTCTTGCGGCTCGCCTCGATCATCCAGTGCACCGCCTCGACCTTCGGGACGATCTTCTCGATGAAGTGCTGTCCGCCGAAGCCGGGGTTCACGGTCATGACGAGCACGAGGTCGAGGTACTCGAACACGTAGCGGATGACGTCCTCGGGCGTGTGCGGGTTGAGGCTCACCCCCGCGAGCTTGCCGAGCGAGCGGATGTGCTGGAGCGTGCGGTGCAGGTGCGTGCACGCCTCCGCGTGCACCGTGATCACGTCGGCGCCCGCCTCCGCGAACGCGTCCACGTAGCGCTCCGGCTCGACGATCATCAGGTGCACGTCGAGCGTCCGCTCGGTCACCGCGCGCAGCGCCTTCACGACCGGCGGCCCGATCGTGATGTTCGGGACGAAGCGCCCGTCCATCACGTCCACGTGGATCCAGTCCGCGCCCGCCGCCTCGACGGCGCGCACCTCCTCGCCCAGCCGGGCGAAGTCCGCGGAGAGGATCGATGGCGCGATGCGCACCGGGCGTTCGGACCGCTTCACGCACCCGAGTCAACCTGCCCGCCCTCGGGGTGTCAACACGCGCCGAGAACGTCTTGCTGTAGCGCGCACCAATTCCTACAATCCGGCCCCGAGCCCGCGTCCTGCGCCGTCTCCCCCTCAATGGCCGTCGAACAGCGATACAGAGTGATCGACCGCCTCGAGGCGGGCGGGATGGCCGAGGTGTTCCGTGGCGAGGCGCTGAGCGTCCAAGGCTTCAAGAAGCAGGTCGCGATCAAGCGCGTCCTGCCGCACCTGGCGCAGAACAAGAGCTTCATCTCGATGTTCCTCGACGAGGCCCGCCTCGGCGCGCGCCTGAGTCACGCGAACATCGTGACCGTCTTCGACATCGGCGCGGCGGACAACACCTACTTCATCGTCATGGAGTTCGTGGATGGTTGCAATCTGAAGGCAATCATCGAGCACTACCGGCAGATGGGGCGCCGGCTTGGCGTCAAGGAGACGCTCTACATCGGCATGGAGACGTGCCGCGGCCTCAGCTACGCGCACGAGATCATCGACGACGACGGCGACGAGATCGGCATCGTGCACCGCGACATCTCGCCGCCGAACATCCTCCTCAGCAAGCGCGGCGAGATCAAGGTCACGGACTTCGGCCTCGCGAAGGCGACGACGCAGCTCGAGAAGACCGACCCCGGGGTGGTGAAGGGCAAGTTCAGTTACCTCGCGCCCGAGGCGGCCAAGGGCGAGGACGTCGACGCGCGCGCGGACATCTTCGCGCTCGGCATCGTGCTCTGGGAGATGCTCGCGGGGCGGCGGCTCTTCCTCGGCGAGACCGACTACCAGACGGTGAAGCTCGTCCAGCAGGCGGACGTGCCGAGCCTCTCGCGCCTCAACCCCGAGGTCGACGCCGAGCTCGAGAAGGTGCTGATGAAGGCGCTCGTGGCGGATCCACGGCAGCGCTACGAGTCGGCGCGCGAGCTCGGCGACTCGCTCGCGGGCTACCTCTTCGGCAAGCAGCTCAAGGTCACCTCGTACGACATCGCGAACATCGTCAAGGAGGTGGTCCAGCGGAAGTCCACGGCGAAGAAGGGCGGCGCCCAGGAGGCGTCGATCATCGATCGGCTCATCCAGGAAGAGCTGTTGCGCTTCACCTCGCTCGACGACATGGGCTCGGACCCGCTCGGCACCGGTGACTCGCCGCTCAGCCCGGACGACGTCGCGGGCGCGCAGCCGCTCGACGCGGCGCTCTTCGAGAACCCCGCCGACTGGTTCGCCGACGACGACGACGTGATGGGTGCGGTCGCCGAGCCCTCCGGCCAGACGAGCACGTCGAGCGAGCCGGGCTGGCGCGAGAGCGGCGTCGAGGGGGGAGGCGACCTCGCGAGCCTCCTCGAGGACTCGGGCGAGATGGGGACGCCGCAGGCCGCGAGGGCCGCGACGCCCACGCCGCCCCCCCCCGCGCCGGTCGAGCCCGTGAGCGCGCCGCTCCCGATGGTCGAGGCCGAGCCCGAGCCGCCCGCGAAGAAGTCCGGCGGCGCGATGATCTGGGTCGTGGTCGTCGCGATCCTGCTCCTCGCGGGCGGCGCGGCCGCCTACTTCGGCGGCTTCATCCCGATGTGAGTCAGTTGGACCCGCAGCGGCTCTGCACACGGCGGACGTCGGACGCGTCGTAGCCGCGAGGCGCCGCGAGGAGGTAGCGCGCCGCGACCGCGCACGCCTCCTCGCCGAACGGGAGCTGCGCGGCGAGCTGGCCGAGCGCTTCCGGCGCCGGCGCGCGCGCGGCGGCGGCGCGGCGCAGGTGCTCGAGCGCGTTCTCGCCGCGCTCGATCGCGACGGTGCCGAGCAGGAGGTGCGCGATCGAGAGCTGCGCGTCGGCCTGGATGGCCGCTTCCGCGCGCGACACCGCCTCGTCGTAGTCGTCGCGCTCGAACGCGACCCAGCCGCGCGCCGCCTCGATCCGCGGGCGCGTCGCGTCGGCGCGGCCCTGCGCCTCGGCGGCGGTCGCCGCGCGGCCGAGGAGCTCCTCGGCCTGACCGAAGCTCCCGGCGCGCGTCTGCAAGAGCGCTTGCCCGATGAGCGCGTCGAGGTTCGCCGCGTCGAGCTCGAGCGCCTGCTCGTACGCGCGGCGTGCGCGGCTGTCCTGCTCGGCTTGCGCGTGGAGATCGCCGAGCGCGGCCAGGACCACCGCGTCGCGGTGCACGCGCGCGAGCCGGTCGACGATCTCCGAGCCCGCGGCGCCGGTCCCGCGGACCACCTCGAGCTGTGCGCGCAGGCGGGCGCTCTCGAGCGCCTCGGGTCCCCCTTCTCCCACGGCGCCGAGCCGGGTATTCGCGGTCTCGAAGTCGCCGGCGTCGAACGCGACGCGCGCCATCCCCACGAGCGCGCGCGGGTGGTCGGCGTCGATCGCCAGCGCCGCCTCGTACGCGCGCGTGGCCTCGTCGCGCTGCCCCGCCGCGAGCGCCGCGCGGCCGAGATCCGCGCGCACGTCCGCGTCGCGCGGCAGCGCCTCCGCCGCCGCGCGGAGAGGCGGCAGGGCCTCGGCCGCGCGGCCGCGCGCCAGCAGCACCGCGCCGCGCGCCGCCGCGAGCACGGGCTCGCCGGGGCGCCGTCGCAGCGCGGCGTCCACCACGCGCTCCGCGTCGTCGATCCGCCCGCGCGCGAGGTAGGCCCTCGCGAGCAGCACGACGAGATCCAGCTCGGCCTCGGCGGCGGGCTGGCGGGGCTCGAGGAGCGCGATCACCCGCGAGGCGTCCCCCGTCGTCGCCATCTCGATCGCCGCGAGGCGGACCGCGGCGGTGCGCCCCTCGCGCCCGGGATCGACCTCCATCACGCGCTGGTAGACGGAGCGCGCCGCGTCGGCCTGGCCGCGCGCCTCGTAGACCATCGCTCGCAAGAGATCTTGTCGATTGCCGGCCCCCGCGCGCCCGAGCGCGGCCTCCGCGCGCGCGAGGTCCTGCACCGCGAGGGCGACCTCCGCGGTGAGGAGCGCGGCGCCCTGCGCGTCGACCGGGGTGTCGGGCAGCCGCGCGAGCTGCGTGTCGGCCTCCTCGGCGGCGCCGGCGCGGAGCAGCACGCGCACGAGCTGGAGCCGGAAGGCCTCGTCTCCCGGCGGCGGGGTCTCGGCCGCCGCGCGCGCCTCCACGAGGGAAGTCGCCGGATCGCCCTCGGAGGCGCGGATGAGGTGCGCCCACGCGAGCTGCGGCGGGGTCGCGCGCTCGGCGAGCCGATCGATCACCGCGGACGCGTCCTCGACCGCCTGCGCGGGATCGCTCTGCGCGTCGGCGAGGATACGCGCGCGCACGATCCGGATCGCGGGCTCGTTCTCCGCGTCGGGCGTGCCCTCGAGAAGTGTCAACGCGGATTGCGTTCGTCCAGATCGGTGGCCGGTGAGGGCCTGGAGCGAGATGTGGCGCGGAGAGGTCGGCCGGTGGTGCACGGCGGTCGAGGCGGCGCCCATCGCGTCCTCCCACTCGCCCATCGCGGAGAGCATCAGGGCCTGCGCGCGGAACGCCTCGGCGATCTGCTCGCCCTGCGTGGGGAGCCGGTCGAGGCTGATGCGCGCGCGCTCGACGTCCCCCTCCGCGAGCGCGATCAGGGCCACCGCGATGCGCGCGTCGGCCGCCGCCTCGGACGCCGTGAGGCCGCCGACGATCGCCTGCACCTCCGCGGCGTGATCCTCGCCGTGCTCGAACGTGAGCGTCGCGAGCAGGCGCGCGCGGAGCGCTCGCAGCTCCTCGTCCTCCGGCTCGCCGATGCGCGCGATGAGGGCCTCAATCGCCGGGCGCGCGCCCGACACTCCGGCCGCGTCGGCCTCGGCGCGGATCTCCTCCTTCTCGCTCGCCTCCATCCACGCCGAGACGCCGAAGGTGATCACCACCGCGAGCACGATCAGGCCGAGGCCGCCGGTGATCGCGGGCAGGATCCACGCGCGACCGCGCGCGCGGCGCGGCGGGCCGAGGGCCTGCTGGCCGGAGGGCGGCACCGCCGGCGTCCGGTCGGCGGGCCGCGTCGGCTTGGGCGAGGTGCGGGGCTCGTCGGGCTCCGCGAACGAGGTGGGCTGGTAGACCGGCGCCGGGAACTCGTCGTAGGTCGGCGGGTCGAAGTGCGCTCGCGGCGGGGCCCCACGCACGGGGGGCGCCTCGCCGGTCTGCTCCTCGTCGAGATCGAAGTCCCCGCGCCCGTCCTCGTCGATCCCGCCGGTGAACGCGAGCGTCGGCGCGTCGTCCTCGGAGACCGGCTCCGCAGGACGGAAGCGGAAGGGCGCCGGCGGCTCGATCTCGGCGGTCGCGCGCGCGCGCGCGGGCTCGTGCTCCGGCGGCACCGGCGCGAGGTCACCCGAGTCGAGATCGTCGAGCGAGAGCTCGTCCGTGACCGGGTCGAGGAAGTCGCGCATCGCGGACGGCCGCCCGGCGCTCGTGGCCCCGGGCGCGGGCCGCGGGGCGGGCGCGGGAGGCGCGGGGAAGGCCGGCGGAGGACGCGACGACGGCGGCCGCGACGCGATGGGCGGCCGCGACGCGACGGGCGGCCGCGCGCCGATCCCGCTCGGGCGCGGCACCGCGAGGGGCTTCGCCGCGCCGAGCGCCACGGGCGAGGGCGGCGGCGGCGCGCTCGGGGGGGGGGCCGAGCGGAGCGAGCCGACCGGCTTGGTGGAGGGCGGCTCGGCCCCGCGCACCGGCGGCGGGGGGAGCGGCGCGTCGGCGGGCGGCGCCGGAGAGAGCTCGCCCGTGGATCCCGCGAGCGTCGCCTTCTTCGAGCGCACGCGCGGGGACGCGGGGCTCGTCTTGGGGCGCGCCGCGAGCGCCTCCTCGACGAGGCTCGGGTCGATCTGGATCGAGGGCTCGACGGGCTCGAGCTCGGGCGGGTGGGTCGCGCCCGGCACCGGGGTGTGGACCTCCTCCCACGCGGGCGACTCGGTCTCGAGCGTGGGCTCGGCCTCCTCGGCGAACCAACGCTCGATCGTGGTCGAGACGGGCGCGCTCTCGTCGGCCGCCTCCGCGATCAGCTCCTGGGCGACCTCGTCGCGCGGATCGAGCGACAGCGCGCGGCGCAGCGACTCGATCGCCTCCGTGGGCCGCCCGTCGCGCAGATACGCCTCGCCGAGGAGCCGGTGCACCGCCGCGCGGTCCGGCGCCTTGCGCGCCAGCGCGATCATCTCGACGCGCACCTCGTCGTAGCGCTCGAGGGCGAGCAGCGCCTCGCCGAGCAGCAGGCGGATCTCCACCTGGCCCGGGCTCGAGAGCAAGGCGCGACGGCACGCGCGGACCGCCTCCTGGTATCGGCGCTCCGAGATGAGCAGCTTCGCCCGCTCCGTCAGCTCCTGGCTCGCGGCTCCCATCACCTCGCCGAAGAAATCGCCCTCGAAGGGTAGAGGCTAACCCGTAGAAGCGAAAAGATCCCTGCGGCCGGCGAGCGAGCGGATCGCGCGTCGGAGGCGCTCCTGCTCGGTCGCGTCGAGCGCCTCGCCACCATACCGCACCGCGACGTAGCGATCGACGACGGTCCGCACGAGCTCGATCTCCGCGAAGCCCGCGGCGGCGAGCGCGTCGGCGTGCTCGCTGGCCGTGCGGTCGGGAGGCCGCGCCCACCCGAGGCGGCGCAGCGCGTCGTCGAGCGCGCGGAACAGCGCGACCGCGCGGGCCGCGCTCGGATCGAGCGGCCCCTCGTCACCGCGGCGCCGCAGACGCCGGACGACGAGCGCACCGACGAAGAGCAGCAGGGCCCCGCCGACCATCCACGGCCACGCCCCCCCCCCGGAGCCCGACCCCGCCGCGCGCTCGGGCGGCACCTCCGCCGGCGCGGCCACCTCCTCGTCGGGCGCGCCTCGGAGCCACTGCCGGAGCGTCCAGAAGAGGCGGAGCTGGCTGCGCAGATCGTAGCTGACGACGTCCGTGGCCCAGCGCGTGCGGACCGCGTCGAGCGCCTCGCGCAGCGCGCCGAGCCAACCGGCCTCCGGGTGGATCGCGTCACGCGCGGCCGGCGTCGGGTCGACGGTGACCCAACCCCGCCCCTCGATCCACGCCTCGACCCAGCTGTGGGCGTCGCCCTGCGAGAGGGCGTAGTAGCCCCCGAACGCGTTCCAGCGCCCGCCGAGGAAGCCCGTCGCGTTGCGCGACGGAATCCCGAGCGCGCGGAGCATGACCGCCGCCGCCGTCGAGTAGTACTCGCAGTGCCCGCGGCGGGCCTCGAAGAGGAACACCTCGAGGGGGAGCCGGTCGCCGACCGCCGGCATCTCTAGCGAGTACGCGTACTCGCCCGAGTCGCGCAGCCGCGCGAGCAGCATGCGGACGCGCTCCTCGTCGGTCGCGGCCCCCCGCGTCCACTCGCGGGCGAGCGCGGCGACCCGCTCGTGACCCTCCGGGACCTGCAAGTAACGTTGCACGTGCTCGGGGTCGAGGACCGGGTCGTAGATCGCGTCGGGCGCCGTATAGGCGGTGTAGCGCAGCCCGATCCCGTCGGCGTCCGCGTAGCGGATGTCGAGGCCCGGGGCGAGCGTGATGTCGCGCCCCACGTCCATCGAGCCGACCACGCGCGGCGGGATCTGCAAGCCGACGGTGAGCGGCGGCAGGAACACGACCGGCTCCTCGAGCGGGTCGAGCACGACGTCCCACTCGGCGTCGTGGATCGTCGGCATGCGGAGCGGGATCGAGTAGTGGGTGCCGTGTCGGCCGACGGGCTCGGCGACCAGGTCGCGGCTCCGCGTCCAGCGGCGTCCGTCGTAGTGATCGAAGCTCGTGCCGCGCATGCGGATCGCGGCGAAGTCCGGCGGCGGGTCGGGCAGCTCGGGCGGCGTCACGCGGAGCACCACCGTCGGGTCGGTGCGGATGACCCCGAAGTCGCCGAGCTCGACGTTCGCGCCGAAGCCGCTCACCGGCTGCCCGAGGTCGCGGCCGAACGAGAACATCCCGAGGCCGACGCGCGGGAACACGACGAAGAGGAGCCCCGTCATGAGGAAGAGCGGGATCGCGAGCGCCGCGGTGCCCGCGAGGAAGCGCGCTCCCACGAGCTGCCGCGACGCGAGCACGCGCGCGATCGCCACCTCGTCGGGGACTCCCCCGACGGTGTGGCTCCCCTCGATCTCGGCGCGCAGGTGGCCGAGCGCGAGCATCCACGGCGTCACGATCACGAAGCCGGCGAACGCGACCGCGTAGCCGAGCTCGGTCGTGAGCACGGTCGCGGCGACGAGCATCAAGAGGGCCAGCGCGCCGATCTGCTGGTGCTCCGCCGCGCCGCGCCGGTTGAACAGCCGCGAGAGCTGGAGCGCGGCCGTGAACTCGAGCGCGAGCGGCAGGACCGACGCGCCGGTGACGCCCCGCAGGACCTGCACCGCGAGGAAGGCCACGACGCCGATCGTCCAGCCGCGGCCCCAGCGCGGGTCGCGGGCGCGCTCCCTCGGGACGAAGAGGCTCGCGACGAACAGGATCGCCACGAGGAGCTTCGCCGGGAGCTCGAGGTAGGGGCCGATCGCCAGCGCGTAGAGCCCCAGCCCCGCGCCGAGGTACGCGATCGAGGTGTGGAGCCGCGCGAAGCTCACGCGGCCCCCACCGCGAAGCGGCGCGCGCGCGCGTCGGCCTCGAGGGCGGGCGGGGCGTCGGCCGCGGCGATCGGCTCGAGCAGCGCGAGGAAGCGCCACACCGGATCGGGGGGCTGACCCGGAAGCACGCCCGGCGATCGACCCGAGCGGGCCCGCGCTTCGACGGCGGCGCCGGCCGCGAGCGCGTGGGCCGCTTCGGTCGCCGCCCGCGAGAGCATCGCTTCGAAGCCCTCGTCCCACCGCGCGTCCGCGCCCTGGGGCCGCACCTCGTCGATCAGCAAGACGACTTGTCGGGCCGCGTCGTGCCGACGCTCGCGCACGACCATCCGGCCGAGCGACGCGGTGCGCCGCCAGTGGATCGCCC
>JAYRVK010000391.1:0-2340 GCA_041918555.1 Sandaracinaceae bacterium | reverse complement strand
CCCGGAGAAGTAGATGTGGTGGTTGAAGGTGGGGCGGTCGAAGCCGTTGTTTTCGAACTGGCTGTCCAGCACGGCGCAGTCATCACAGCCGCCCAGCCAGCCCTGCCCGCCGTTGTTCGTGATCCGCGAGCTCGAGAGGACGATACGTGCGTTGTCTCCGTCGCCGTCCCCGCCGTCCGGCGCGTTGCTGCCGCCCACATGCACCGCGATGTCGAAGCCGTCGATGTTCAGCCCGCACAGGGTGATGTCGTCGCTGTCGTTGTAAACGAAGACGGCCCACCCCTGCCCGTTGCCCCGCAGGTCGAGGTCCAGGATCGCGTACCCCTCGTCGTGGTCGGGCGCTCCCGGATCCTCGAACGCGAAGATGCGTCCGTCGGCGGGCAGCGTCAGGAGCGGTCGGCCCTCGTCGCCGCTCGCCCAGGAGGCGTCATAGGGGCGCACGATGCACGGCCGGTCCGCCCGGCAGCGCGTGTTCACCCAGCGGTTCGCCGAGCCCACCGTGAACGAGCCACCGGCGCAGAGCGCCACCGTGTCGCCCGCGCCCATGTCGCTGAACGCATTGCGCGCCGCCTCGTAGGTGCGAAGCGCGCGGGCCGGGCTGCTCCCGTCGGCGCCGTCGTCGCCGGGCACGCAGTCGGAGTCTGCACCGGCCGAGCAGTCGCAGACGTAGATCACGGCGCCGGTCTCGCCCAGCGGGCCCAGGTCGCACGCCCGACCGGGTGGCGGGCCGGCATCGGCTCCGCCGTCCGGCCGCGAGCCGTCGCTCCCACCTCCGTCCGTCACCCCGGCGTCCACCCCGCCGGTCTCGCCGCCGTCGGACACGCCCGCGTCATCGCCGCCGCCGTCGCGCAGGCGCGCGTCGCCGCCGTCGAGCGACGCATCGTCGCCGCATCCGACTCCGAGGAGCGCGCACGCCATGACGAAGGCGATGTGAGGCTTCCAGCTCATGAAGCCTCGTATCATGAAGGATCCGGAGGTTCACCTTTGCGCGGCTGGCCGGTCGGCGACCACATCGCCACCAGCGTGTGGCTCCTCGTGGCGGGCGTGATCGCCTTCGTCGCGCGGGTCGTGCAGATGGTCAGGCGCGCGGTGTACCTCGGGCGGGAGATCCTCGAGGATCCGCACCCACGTGGCGCGCGTGAAGGGTCTCGCGCTCGCCTCGGCCCAGCGTCCGGCCGCGCGACACGTCCGAGCGTTCGGCCGCGCTCAGCTCGCCCGTCGCGCACGCCTTCTCGCGCCGCACCGACCGCACGCCCGGCGCGATGGCGCGGGAGCTCGCGCACCGCTGGCGCACGTGATGCCTCGACAGCTCGTCACGCCGTGCGCGCCCCGGTGACATCACGTCGCTCCGATCTCGGAGCGCCCGCGCCAGAGCGCCCGCCTCGCGCCGCGGCACGGGCATTGAAATGCGTCGGGCCATGCACACGGCACGTTCCTACTCTCTCGTGGTCGTCGGCGCGGACTCGCGCCGCGGAATGGACTGGCTGCGCCGCCGCTTCCCGGAGGGCGCCTGGCGGGGCCGCGCGCTCGTCCTCTTGTGGCCGACCGGCGAGCTCGACGCGGTGCTCCGCGCGGAGCCGATCCGCGCCGAGGCCCGCGCGCACGGGGCGCGCCTCAGCTTCGGGGTCGCGGAGGTCGGCGCGGACGGACTCGACGCGGCGCTCCGCGCGGCGGCGCGCGCGTACCGGCGCGCGTTCGAGGTCGGCGGCGATCTCACGGTGACGCGCGGCACGTTGATCCGCGCGGCCTGACGGATCACGCGCGGAGGTTCCTGCGCGCCGCCCTCTTCCGGCGGAGCGCGACGAGCGCGAGCCCCACGAGCACGGCGAGCGCCGCGCCCGAGACGAGCTTGCCGGCGACGCGGTCGGGCGTGTCGACGAAGCTCAGCACCACCTCGTGCTCACCCTCCTCGAGGTCCACCACGATGAGCCCCGAGATCGCCTCGGGCCCGATCGAGCGGTGCGCTCCGTCGACCTCCGCCTCCCAGCCCGGGTAGTACCAGGTCGACACCGCGAGCCGCGCGCTCGGGCTGCGGACCACGGCGTGGATCCGCCGCGCGTGCGAGCGCCACTCGCGCACCTCCGCGGTCCCCTCGCCCCCCGTGATCAGCGCGCGCGCCTCGAGCGGGGCGCGCTGGACGATCGAGCCGACCGTCCGCGGGATGTGCTCCTGGTTCCACACCACCACGGGGTTGCGATGGAGGTTCACCCAGCGCGGCTCGTCGAAGATCGTCGGCAGCGCGAGCAGCGCCACCCCGACCGCGAGCGCCGCGAGCGCGCCGAGGATCGGGCGCCGGCCGATCAGGTAGACGACCCCGAGCGGGAAGAAGACCGAGGCGAT
>JAYRVK010000390.1:0-4343 GCA_041918555.1 Sandaracinaceae bacterium | reverse complement strand
CCGCCGCCGAGCGCTGGACCATCCAGCTCTTCGCGGACGACCGCGATCACCCGCGCGTCGAGCACGACTACATCGTCGTCCTGCGCAGCGGCCCCAAGGAGGGCTGCCCCGGCGCCGCGCCCGTCATCAGCGTCGAGCGGCCCGCGATGGGCGAGGCGATCACGAGCGGGACGAGCTACCCGATCGAGGTCAGCGTCTCGGACGACATGGGCCTGCGCGACGCGCCGCTCCTCTACTACACGACGAGCGCGCCCGCGGACCCGTCGATGCCCGACGTGACGGAGTTCGAGCAGGCGACGTTCGAGCCCGGCGAGGGCGGCCGCTACGTCGCGCGCGTCCCCCCGCTCGGCCTCGCGGTGGGCGCGATGCAGGAGGTGTGGTTCCTGGTCAGCGCGACCGACAACGACGATCCGTCGGGCTCGCTCTGCGATCACCGGACCGACTCGCCCGTCGTCTCGTTCTTCGCGGTCGGCGGGATGCCGGCCGACGGGAGCCTGCGGCAGTGCGACTTCTGTACGGCCTCGACGGAGTGCGCCTCGGGCATCTGCGCCACCGCCGCGGGCGGCGCGCGCTGCGTCGACGCGTGCTCCGAGTCCGACTGCACGACGGGGCTCTGCGGCGCGACGGTCACCACCGAGGGCGGCACGCGCGCGGGCTGCGGCCCGGTGAGCGACGTGTGCGGCGGCGGCGGCGGCACGTGCACCGACGACGGGCGCGAGGACGACGACTCGAGCGGGACCGCGACGACGTACGCGAGCCCGATCACGGACGGCCAGATCTGCGGCGGCGACGAGGACTACTTCGCGATCTCGGTGCCGTCGGGCAACGAGGTGACCGTGACCCTCGACGGGTTCGTCCACGCCGACGGGGATCTCGACCTCGAGGTGCGCGGGGCCGACGGGATGATCCTCGGGACGAGCGCCAGCGTGCGCGACGTCGAGACCGTCTCGTACTGCAACGGCGCCGCGTCGACGACGCTCACCGCGCGCGTGTTCGGCTTCGGCATGGATCAGAACGCGTACTCGTTCCGCGCGGACGTGGCGCCCGATCCCGGCGGCTGCTGCGTCGACGACCCCGGCGAGGACGACGACGCGCGCACGGACGCGCGCGCCGCGAGCTTCGTGGGGGACACCGCGTCGGTCGACGGCACGGTGTGTCCGGGCGACGACGACTGGATCGCGATCCCGATGGACGGGCCCGGGACGATCGAGGTCCTCGTGCTCTTCACGCACGCGATGGGTGACATCGACATCGCGCTCCACGATCCGGCCGGCACGCGGCTCGCGTCGAGCGTGACCTCGAGCGACGACGAGATGCTCTCGGTCGACGTCGCGGGCGGCGGCACCTACGCGCTCCGGGTGTACGGGTTCGGCCTGCGCGGCGGCAACGACTGGATCGCGGAGATCACCCGCACGAGCGGCTCGAGCTGCGCGGGCAGCCTCGAGTGCCCCGCCGACACGGTGTGCGACGCCGGGATGTGCCGCGACGATCGCTGCATGCCCGGCTGCCCCGCGATGCACACGTGCGTGGAAGGCGGGCCCGCGCCCGCCGAGTCGCGCTGCGGCGAGGCCTGCACCGTCAACGAAGATTGCAGGAGCGAGCAGGCCTGCAAGCTCTTCCCCGAGGGCCGGTTCTGCGGCCGCCGCGGGAGCGGGCAGAACGGCGACGCGTGCGCGAGCTTCGCGTCGTGCGGCGGCCAGCGCGCGTGCCTCGACTGGGCCGGAGGCTACTGCGCGCGCGCGGGCTGTACGAGCAACAGCGACTGCGAGACGGGCACCTGGTGCGTGGCGCACGGCGGGCTGAACGTGTGCGCGCTGAGCTGCGTGAGCGTCTCCTGCCGCGAGTCGGAGGGCTACTCCTGCGAGTTCGTGCCCACCATGGGCGGCACGGATCGCTTCGTGTGCCTGCCCGGCTCCTGAGGGGGTCTTTCATCGCGCGCGCCCCTCGGGCACGCTCGGGCCATGCGCCAACCGCCGCCGCCGCCGCCCTCCGGCAAGCGTCGCATCCCGCCGCCGCCCGAGCGCGGCTCGATCCCTCGGCTCCCGGCCCCCCCCCCAAAGCCCAGCGTCCCTCCGCCCGAGGGCCCGGTCGGCCCGCTGCTCGCTTCGACGCGCGGCAAGCTGCAGGTCGCGAGCGCGGCGCTCGCGCTCCGGCAGGAGCAGGTCGCCGCGACAGTCCGCTACTACAACGCCGACCAGCAGACGAACGCGGAGCTCGACGCGATCACCGCGGCGGTCGTCGCGGAGCTCCAGCAGCTCCAGCTCGCGGGCGAGGAGCGGCGCGCCTCGGTCGCGCCGGACGTCGAGATCGAGCTGATCCAGAGCCTGCGCGAGCTCCTCGAGAAGCTCTTCAGCCCCAAGCGCAGGAACTTCGTCGAGCGGAAGATCCGCGACATCCAGCGCCGCATCACGCAGCTCTTCTTCAACTCGGAGCTCTACTACCAGCTCTCGCTCGACGGCGGCCGCGTCGAGTCCGCCGAGTGGCCGGAGCAGGCGCTCTACTACGCGGTGAAGATCCACGAGCGGACGATCCTCGACGAGCTCGCGACGATGCCCATGGCCGACGAGACCGTGCGCGAGCGCGCGCTCGACACGTGGCACGCGTACACGCGGCGGCTGCGCACCGACTTCCTCTCGCGCACCACGCCCGAGCTCGAGCGCCTGCTCGCGATCTACCGCGACGTCCTCGCGGACTTCTTCTTCGACGGCTTCGGCGGCGGCCTCGGAGAGTTCTGCTGGAAGGTCGTGCGCGAGTCGCGCGTCGCGGCGCAGCACGAGCTCGGCTACAAGATCAAGGCCGACAAGTTCCCTGCGTTCCGCGAGGCCTTCGACAAGCACTTCCTCGAGAGCCTCGTCTTCCACGTGCAGGAGCCGATCACCAAGCGCGCGACGGAGAGCGAGCGCCTGCGCGAGGCGACCGCGCGCTTCGTCGCCGACCCGCAGATCCACAGCGAGATCTGCACGGTGATCAACGACGCGGTGTACGACTACCTCCACGGCGAGGGCTTCCTCGATCTGCCGTCGGACTGGCGGCACGTGCTCTCGAGGTTCTAGCGCGATGAGCGCGCCGACCCGGAGCTGGCCCCTCGAGGCGGCGCGGGTCGCGCTGCTCGTCCTCGCGGTCTCGCTCCACGCGGTCCTCGGCGTGTCGCTCGCCGACAGCTGGGGCACCGACGAGTTCGCCCGCCGCGACTGGTCGGCGTTCCGCGACGCGGGGCGCCGCGCGCTCGAGGGCGACGTCGCCGGCCTCTACGACCCCCGCCCGGGCGGCTTCCCGTACCTCCACCCGCCGTGGGTCGCCGCGATCCTCGCGCCCGCCGGCGGGCTCGGCGACGCGGCGTTCTACGCGCTCATGATCGCGCTCCAGCTCGCGGGCCTCGCGCTGGCGCTCTTCGCGCTGCGCCGCCTGCCGCCCGATCGGGACGCGCACGACGTGGTGGTGCTCGGCGTCCTCGCCTCGGCCCCGTGGGTGATCGGCCTCGTGCTCGGCCAGCCGAGCGCGCTCGTCCTCGGGGCGTGGCTGGCCGCGTTCGCGCTGCTCGCGCGCGAGCGCCCGGTCGCGGCGGGGATCCTCTTCGGGCTCTGCGCGATCAAGCCGCCGTACGTCGTCGCGCCGATCCTCTTCGCGCTCCTCGCGCGGCGGCCGCGGGTCCTCCTCGGGGTCGCCGCGTCCATCGCCGCGCTCGTCGCGATCTCCCTCTTCGTCGGCCAGTGGCCGGCGTGGCTCGCCGCGGTCGGCCGGACCCTCGGGGACGTGAGCGACGCGCACCTCGCGCTGTGGAAGCAACACACCTTGCTCGCGTTCCTGCGCGCGGTGGCGCCGCGGCCGGTCGCGCTCGCGCTCTACGGGGCGGTCGTGCTGGGCTTCGCGGGCCTGGTCTTCCGTGCGCGCGGGGCCGACGTGCCGCTGCTCCGCGCCGCGGGCTGGCTCGCGCTCGGCACGGTGACGCTGAGCCCCTTCGCGTACTTCTACGACGCGTTGCTCCTCGCGATCCCGGCGGCGGCGCTGTGGCTCGGGCGCGACGGGTATTCGGCGCGCGCGCGCGTCGCGCTCGCGATCCTCGCGACGGCGACGTTCGCGGCGCAGCACCTCGGGTTCTTCGCGCTGCAGGCCGGGCCTCCGTGGGCCGGGCTGCTCGTCACGGCGTGGCTCGCGATCGAGCTGCTCAGCTCGTCGATTCCCAGGGGGGAAGGCTGACGTCGCGAGCGATCCGGGGGTTCGGGGCGGGCGAGGGCGAGGACGAGGACGAAGACGAAGACGTGGACGAAGACGTGGACGAAGACGTGGACGAAGACGAGGACCGAGGGAGACGCTCCCTCCCCCGCGACGCGGGGGACGCGGGG
>JAYRVK010000389.1:0-3619 GCA_041918555.1 Sandaracinaceae bacterium | reverse complement strand
CCGGCGCGCGCGCGGCGCGCGAGCTCGAAGACGCGCTCGCTCCCTTGGAAGCTCCCGAACATCAGGGCGCTCGAGGGGATCGCGGCCCACGCCGCGTCGTCGTCGAGCGCGGGAGCGAGCACCGCCCGGAGGGGGACCCCCGCGAGCGTGTCCGCGACCGCCGCGGTCACCCAGTTCGCCGGCATCATCAGCGCGCAGGCCTGGTGCTCGACGGGGTGGTCCTGCTGGCTGAAGAGCGCGTCGCGCAGCACGAACAGCCCGCGCACCCGCCCCGCGATCGCGCGCTGCCGCCGCGCGTTCTCGCACCCGCTCTCGGGCCGTGGATCGAAGGCCCCCCGCATCGAACGGTTGTTGCTCTCGTAGCGGAGGTTCGTGAAGAGCGCGCCGGGCGTCCCGCCGACCCGTGGGACGAGGTGCGCGTAGCGCGCGGGCGCGACCCAATCGCGGCGCTGCGCCTCGACGGGCGCCGCGGCGAGCGCGAGGAGCATGAGCAGCGACAGACGGCGCGCGAGCGGCATGGTTCACCGACGGCTCCCGGAACGAAGTCTGTTCCGGCCCCCGGATGTCAACTGTCAACATCGCGTCCCCGTCCGATCGGCCCGATTTCCGGGGCTCCGAGGGGGGAACGCCGTGGGGACGCGATGTTGACAGTTGACATGCGACGGGCGTCGCCGTCCAGGTTCTGTGCGGGACGTGACGGAGCAGCACGGCCCGCGAGGGCTCGAGCGCGGTCGGCTGCGATCTCGAGTAGGCAGCGCGGGGCTCGGTCACAATGGCTCGCGCCTTGCTCATGGCACCGTCATGCGTCGTTGCGTCTCTGCCGTGTGCGCTCTCCTCCTCCTCGCCTCCTGCGCAGCCGACGTCGGCGTGAGCGAAGAAGGCCTCGCGCACGCGGGCCCGTGGGACATCCCGGCCGACGTGCTCGCGATCGGCGACACGCAGTACGTCTCGTACACCGGCGCCGGGCCCTGGGTCGGCGAAAGCGGCTGCGGCGGGAGCCTCCTCGCGGGCACCGCGCAGCTCCGCGACTGGCTCCTGGTCGCGTTCCCCCAAGTGCGCAGCATCGGCGGCTACTCGTGCCGCGCGATCGTCGGCGACAGCTCGACCATGAGCGTCCACGCGACCGGCCGCGCGCTCGACATCATGCTCCCGCTCGACGGCGGCGAGGCCGACAACGACCTCGGCGATCCGATCGGCGAGTGGCTCATCGAGCACGCCGAGGAGATCGGCATCCAGTACATCATCTGGGATCGCTGGACCTGGAGCGCGAGCCGCGCCGCGGGCAGCAAGGAGCGCAGCTACGGCGGGGCGCACCCGCACCACGATCACCTGCACGTCGAGCTCAGCCCGGAGGCGGCCGCGATGCGCACGCCGTGGTTCTCGGGGAGCCGCCCGCTGCCCGACTCGATGTGCGCGCAGCTCCCGGCCGAGGGCGGGATCGTCGAGGAGAACGACGACTGCTTCGCGGCGTACGGCCCGGCGACGTACTGGCGCACGGAGTCGACCGGCCACGGCGGCTCGATGCGCTGGACCAACGCGTTCACGAACAGCTCGCCGAGCAACTGGGCGCGCTGGCACTTCGATCTCGCCGAGGGCGGCGAGTACGCCGTCGAGGTCTACGCGCAGCCGCCCTACGCGGTGCACCGCGCGACCCGCTACGTCCTCATGCACGGCGACGTCGAGCACGAGGTCGTCGTCGACTTCACGGGCGCCGACGGCTGGGTGCGCCTGGGCACGTACACGTTCGCGCCGGGCGGCGGCCAGCACCTGAGCGTCTATGACAACACGAATTCCACCGTCGGATCGGACCAGCACATCCCCGCGGACGCGGTGCGCCTGACGCGGATCGATCCGACGATGCCCGCACCGACCCCCGAGCCGATGCCGGAGCCGACGCCCGAGCCTAGCCCGAACGTCCTCGAGGTCCGCGAGCTCGAGGCGCGCACCATCGGCCCGATCCTCGACGGCGACCCGACCATCGACGACGACCCGATGGAGCCCTACCCGCACAGCGGCAGCCTCTCCGGCGCGTGCAGCGCATCGCCTGGCGGCCACCCCGCCCCCTGGCCGCTCGCGCTCCTCCTCGGCCTCGCCCTCCTGCGGCGTCGCTGAGGGGACGGTCCCAACTTCCGCAACTTTCGCCCCCCCCCCGGCGTGCGCCGGTCCGGCGCCCGTGCCATGCCGGTCGCCGTGCGCCGCGCCGCCCTCGCCCTCGCGATCGTCCTGAGCGCGCCCTCGGCGGCGCGCGCGGGCAACGGCGACGGAATCCTCCTCGGCAACCAGGCCGCGATGACCGGGGGCGCGGTCGCGTCGGTGATCGGCGACGGAACGGCCGCCTGGTACAACCCCGCGGGCCTCGCCTCGATGGAGCGCGACGCGGTGGACGTCAGCGGCAACGCCTTCCAGGTGCGCGCGGCCGAGGAGAGCGGCCTGATCTCGTCGACCACCGGCGAGTCGAACGACGGCGGCTACCTCGAGCTGCTCTCGATCCCGAGCGCGTCGACGATCGCGCGCCGCCTCGAGCCCGGCGTGGTGATCGCGTTCGGCGTGTTCGCGCCCCGGTTCTCGCAGCACACCGTGCGCACGGGCCTCGACGCGGGCGCCCCCGACGCGAGCGCGCGCTGGACGCTGAGCAGCACCGCGTTCTCGGCCACGTACCACGCCGGCGGCGCGATCGGGATCCGCCTCGAGGACAACCTGCGCTTCGGCGTGTCGCTGTTCGGCGTGTACCGCGAGCGCTCCGACACGTTCCAGACCGCGGGCGCCTTCGAACGCGACGGCCGCACGCACCTCGTCGCGCGCGGCGGCATCACGCAGTTCCGCAGCCTCGGCGCGGAGCTCGGGCTCGGCGTGCAGTGGGAGCCGCACCGCGGCGTCGTGATCTCCGCGACGTTCCGGAGCCCCGGCCTCGAGGTCCTCACGCAGCTGCGCTCGACGACGACGGCGATCGACGTCGTGGTGGACGGCATGGCGCCCGACTCGATCTCGTTCCTCCCGGAGGACGACGAGGACCTCGCGCCGGGGCTCGTGGTGCTCACGGCGGGGCGCTTCAACCTGGCGATCGGCCACCGGTTCGACCGCGGCTGGATCGCCGCGGAGCTCGACGTGCAGCCGCCGCTCCAGCTCGACGGCGTGCTGTCGCGGCGCTTCGTCTGGAACGCGCGCGTCGGCGCGCGCTACGAGGTCGACGACCACGTGGGCCTCGGCGCCGGCTTCTTCACCGACCACTCGGAGCAAGCGCCGATCGAGGACCTCGGCCAGACGCGCGTCGACTTCTACGGGCTGAGCGCGGGCTTCGAGTACCAGAACGCCCACCGCCTCGGCGAAGGCGAGCGCGCCGACGACCTCGTGTTCAGCACGACCTTCGCGGTGCGCTACGCGTTCGGCATCGGCGAGGTCGGCGGCCTGCGCTTCGATCCGCTGCGCGGGGAGGAGCGCGACACGGTGGCGATCGGCACGACGCTCCACGAGATCGGCCTGCACATCGGCTCCGGCCTCTACTTCTGAGGGCCGGAGCGCGCAACACGGTCGGCCGGTCCGCCCTCTCATCTCATCGATCGAGCCCAGGTCGGCGCGCAGCGCCGGCCGTCGGGCGAGGGGCCCCCGCGCGGAGGCGCGG
>JAYRVK010000388.1:0-3732 GCA_041918555.1 Sandaracinaceae bacterium | reverse complement strand
GGCCTCGACGGTCACCGGGAGCGGCAGCTCCGTCGGCGCGCCGTCGAGGAGGCCGCCGTCGCGCAGATCGAGGACGAGCTGCTCGACGAAGAGCGGGTTCCCCTCCGTGCGCTTGACCAGCGACGCGACGATCGCGGGATCGACCTCGCGCCCTGCGGTCCGGCACGCGAGCGCGCCGACCGCCCGCGCCTCGAGCCCCGTCAAGCGGATCCGCAAGATGGCTTGCTTGTCTAGATCGGGATCGAGCGCGACGTCGTCCCGCCCGGCGAGGAGCACGAAGAGCGGCGCGGCGCGGTGCTCGGAGAGCACCTCGGCGAGGAGCGCGAGCGACGTGGGGTCGGCCCAGTGGAAGTCGTCGAGGAGGATCGCGAGCGGGGCGCGGGCCGCGAGGCCGCCGACCCAGTCGAGGAGCGCGCGGCGCACGCGGTCCTTCATGAGGCCCGGATCGCGGCGAGCCGCCGCGAGCTCGGGGGAGGGCGCGCCGGCGTCGATCCCGAGGAGCTCCGAGAGGAACGTCGCGAGCGCGGGCACGGCCGGCTCGGGCACCGCCTCTCGCGCGAGGGACTGCATCGCGAGCGCGCGCGTGGAGGGCCAGCCCTCCTCGAGGATCCCGCGCTGCAGGCGCTGCCCGAGGACGGTGGCCCACAGCGAGAACGCGATGGCGCGGTGTCTCGACGCCGGTTGGCCCACGAGGACGCGGGGCGCGGGCGCGAGCCCGACGAGGTCGCGCGCGAGCTCGCGGCGCAGCCGCGACTTGCCGATCCCCGACGGGCCGACGAGCGACACCAGCGTGGCCCGCCGGCCCCCGAACGCGATGCTCGACATCGCGCGGAGCTGCGACATCTCGACCTCGCGCCCGAGGAGCGCGTCGCCGGCGGAGGCGGGGCGCACGCTCTCGGGGCGCTCGCCGATGACCTCGACCACGTCGTCGCCCGCCTCGCGGAGCGAGAACGCGTCGCGGATCGCGCGCGCGGTGCCGGGATCGACCGCGACGCCGAGCAGGGCGGCGCGCCCCGCGGCCTCGGCCTGCCGGAGGGCGTCTCCCGCGATCCCGACCCCGCTCGCGCGCACGCGGCCCGAGCCCACCGCGACGGCGCGCGCGGCCATCCGGCACTCGAGCGCCGCGCGCACCGCGCGGTGCGTCTCGTCGCCCTCCCAGCGCTGCGCGCCGAAGAGCCCGATCGCGTCGCGGCCGAGGAGCGGGAAGAACGCGCCTCCCTCGCGCGCCACGACCTCTTCGACGGCGGCCATGTCCAGGACGTGCGTCGCGAGGAGCACCGCGACGATGCGCTGCTCGTCCGGTCGGATGCGATGCTCGAACGGCGCGGAGGTGATCGTGTCCGCGACGGAGTCCGCGTCGATCGGGCGCACCTCGGTGGGCGGCTCGCGCGCCACGTCCTCGAGCGCGTCGAGCCCGCGCAGGGCGTCGCCGAGCGCCGCGGCGCTCGGCCAGCGCTCGGTCGGGTCGCGGCGCAGGCATCGATCGACGACGTCGGCGAGCGCGCGCGACGACGCCCCCGCCTCGTCGAGGCGGGGTACCCGCTCGTTCATGATCGCGAGCAGCGTCGCCACGGGGCTCGCGCGATCGAAGGGTGGGACGCCGTGCACCATCTCGAAGAGGACGGCGCCGAGCGCCCACACGTCGGTCCGCGCGTCGACGTCGGAGCCGCCGCGCGCCTGCTCGGGCGAGAGGTAGCTCAGGGTGCCGACGACGGTGCCCTCGCGCGTGAGCTTGGTGTCGGCGACGCGCGCGATCCCGAAGTCGAGGAGCTTGAGCGTTCCGTCCTCGCACTGAAAGACGTTCGCGGGCTTGAGATCGCGGTGCACGACCCCGTGCGCGTGCGCCGCCGCGAGCGCGTCGGTGATCTGCGCGGCGAGCGCCGCGGCGACGCGGGGGGAGAGCGGCCCGCGCGCGAGGCGCGCCTCGAGGCTCTCGCCCTCGAGCAGCTCGAACACGATGTACGGCGTGCCGTCCGAGCGATCCACGCCCGAGTCGAGGACCTCGATGACGTTCGGGTGATCGATGCGGATCGTCGCCTCGCGCAGGAACCGCACGATGTCGGCGTCGCGCGTGAGGTGGGCGCGCAGGACCTTCACCGCGACCTTGCGTCCATCGGGCGCCTCGCCGCGGAACACGAGGCCCATGCCGCCTCCCCCGAGGAGCTCGCCGAGCTGGTACGGACCGGCCCTGGCGCGCCGCGCGGTGCCCTCCGAACCCATCGTGCGCGCAGCATAGCCGAGCGCACCCCGCGCGCGTACGCTCTCGGCCATGGGGATTCGTGGCATCGCACCGTGGCTCGGGGTGCTCGCGGGGCTGTCCGCGTGCGACGCGCCGATCATCACCTCCGACCAGCTCCGCGACGCGCTCGACGACGCCGAGGCCGGCGACGTGATCGCCGTGGAGACCGGCACGTTCCAAGGTCCCTTCACCGTGCCCGCGGGCGTGACCCTCGAGGGCGCCGGGATCGGCGAGACCCGCATCGTCGCGCCCGCCGCGCCCGCGGCGTTGAACGTCGAGCCCGGAGATCCCGCGACGATCGTCCGCGGCCTCACGGTGGCGGGGCTCGAGGGCTACGCGGTGGCCGCGGTCGGCGAGGGCCGCGTCCGGCTCGAGGACGTCGAGGTCACGGTGCCCGAGCGCGGGGCGGGGATCGGCGCGCAGGATCTCACGGGGCTCGAGCTCGCGCGCGTGACGCTGACCGGGCCGATCACGCTCGAGAGCGCGGAGACGCTGCCCGACGAGCCGGCGACCGACGCCTACGCGACGCACGGGATCGTCCTCTTCGGCGTCGCGGATGCTTCGCTCGAGGAAGTCACGTTGTCGGGCTTCGCGGTGTCCGGGATGCTCCTCGCGGGCTCGACGACGCGGGTGACCGGGTCCGCCGTCGAGAACACCGCGGGCGCGGGCGTCATCGCGATCGGCGGCGCCACGACCCTCTCGGACGTGGCGATCACGGGCATCTTCCCCGGGACCTCGGTCTATCCGGCGTTCGGGATCCTCGCGCGCGACGAGGCGATCCTCGAGACCTCCGCGACGTCGATCGCCGACAACGACGGCTTCGGGATCGTCCAGCTCCTCGGGAGCGCCACCCACGCCGACCTCGAGATCTCCCGGAACGCCGAGGGCGGCATGTGGCTCCAGGAGGTCGCCGGGCTCGACGCCACCGCGACGCTGGCCGAGGGGAACGGCATGGCCGCGATCGTCGTGCACGCGTCGACCGGCGTGACGTTCTCGGGCCTCGAGGTGCGGGACACGGTGGAGATCGTGCGGGCCGAGGGCGCGCGCGAGCTGATGGTCGGCGACGGGATGCAGATCATCCACTCGCTGACGGACCTGACCGTCGAGGACGCGACGTTCGAGAACTGCGGGCGCGTCGCGCTCCTGCTCGAGGCGCTGACCCCGGATCTCTCGACCTGCCGGCTCGCGGAGATCACGGTGGAGAGCACCGGCGAGCAGCTCGGCGCGGTGATGCAGGGCGCGAGCGCGCCGGGCTGGGACGACGGGATCGTGCGCGCCGGCGACGCGGTCGCGAACGACGAGGCGTTCGCGGGGACCCTCGACATCGTCGGGGTGGTGACCCCGACGGACCTGCCGCTCTCCGAACTCGACCCGACGAGCATCCTCGGCGTCGTGACGCCGACGGACTGAGACCGCCGGAGTGGTACCGTAGAGGGCATGCGCTCTCGCCTCTTCGCGCTCCTCGTGCTCGCCACCACCGGGTGCCCCGCCGG
>JAYRVK010000387.1:0-3100 GCA_041918555.1 Sandaracinaceae bacterium | reverse complement strand
CGCGATCGCGCGGTAGGTCTCGTCCGGCTGCCAGGTGCGCACCTCGAGCAGGTCGGGCGTGGGGAAGTGGAGGGCGACCACGCCGCCCTCGCTGGCGAGGAGCGCCGACGCGAGCTCGCGCGGCTGGTCGCACTGCACGCGGATGTGGTGCGGGTGCTCGTCGAGGAGCTCGCGGATCTCCTGCATCTCGCCCTGCGCGACGACCTGGCCGCGCGCGATGAGGAGCACGCGATCGGTGACCGCCTCGATCTCGGGAAGCACGTGCGTCGAGAAGAGCACGAGGGCGCCCTCCGTCGCGCGGCGCTTCAGCGACGCGAGGATCGCCTGCCGCGAGGTCGGGTCGGTCCCCGTGAGCGGCTCGTCGAGGAGGAGCACGTCGGGATCGTGCACGATCGCCTGCGCGAGCTTCGCGCGCTGGCGCATGCCGCGGCTGTAGCCGCCCATCGCGCGGTTCATCGCGTCCTCGAGGCCGAACTCCTCGAGCGCGTCCTTCGCCCGCTTCTTCGCGTGCGCGGGGTCGTAGCCCGAGAGCTCCGCCATCGCGCTCACGAACTCGAGCCCGGTGAGCTCGTCGTAGAGGGAGTCCGCCTCGGGGCAGTAGCCGATGCGGCGGAGCACCGCGGGGTTGCCGAACGGCGCCTCGCCGTTGACGAGGAGCTTGCCGGTGCTCGGCTTGATCTGGCCGGCGACCATCCGCATGAACGTGGTCTTGCCGGAGCCGTTCGGCCCGAGGAGCCCCCAGATCCCCGGGCCGACGTGGAGCGAGACGTCGCTGATCGCGGTGACCTTGCCGTACCAGCGGCTCAGGCGCACCGCGCGGATGCTCGCGCCGTCGGCGACCTCGGCCTGCTGCACCTTGGGGCGCTTGGCCTTCGCCTTCTTCGGCGCGGGCTCGCCGGCGTCCTCGGGCGCCGACGCGCGAGCGTCCTCGGCCTCGTCGGTCACGTGATCACCTCGGCGCGCTTGATGCGGATCAGCGCGCCCCAGACCGCGGCGCCGACCGCCACGACGAGCACCGGCGCGCTGTGGAACCACTGGAGCTCGTCCCAGCTCTCGCCGCTGACCTTGTAGAGCGCGTCGCCGACCGACCACAGCGCGCCGGGGAGCGAGACGGCGAACACCCACTCGACGTCGCCGATCGTCTCGACGAGGAACGCGAGCGCGAACGGCACGAACAGGATGAGGGTCCACGCGGTCAGCGTGAGCGCGCGGCTGCGCGAGAGCGCGCTCGTCGCGATCGCGAGCGCGCTCGTGGCGACGGCGATGAGCGCGCCGTCGAAGAGCGCGGGCAGGAGCAGGCCGGCGCGCTCGAGCCGCTCGGCCTCGGGGCCCAGGCCCACGAAGATCCCGGCGAGGATCGCGACGGGGACGAACACGAGCAGGAACACGAACAGCGCGAGCGCCGCGGTGCGCCCCGCGAGGTACTGCTCGGGGGTGACCGGCTTGGCGAAGTAGAACTGATAGGCGCGGTTGTTCAGGTCCTCCGAGATCACGCCCGCGCCCGAGCGGATCGTCACGATCGACGCGAAGAACCAGAACTGGATCCCGGTGAGGGTGCGCAGCCACACCGCGGGCGGGCTGAGGAACCAGCGGCCGAAGCCGGTCGCGTCCTCGGGCATCTCGGGGAGCTCGGGCCCGAACGCGCCGAAGCGGGCGAACGCGATGATCCCGAGCACGAGGAGCGGGATCCAGCAGAAGAACACGACGAGCTTGTTCACCCACGAGCCCCAGATGCGCCAGATGCCGTGGCGCATCATCACCCACAGGTTGCGGGACGGGGGGCGTACCTCGCCCTCGTACGCGCGATACCCAAGGTCGCGGACCGTCATCGCGCGCGAACCGTACTCTAGGGTCCCCGGCGCGGCAAAGACGGCGGTAGGCTCCGGCCCCGATGACGATGATCTCGCACCGCGTGCTCCTCGCGCTCGTGCTGCTCGCGCCGGCCTCGGCGAGCGCCGACGCCATCATGCCGTTCGACGGAGAGTGCTTCCCCGGCTCGCGGCGCGGGATCAGCAACCACGCGGAGGCGTGCATTCCCATCGTGTGCGAGTCGGACGGGGACTGCGGCGAGGGCGCGCGCTGCCAGACCCTCTGCACCTGCTCGGCGGAGCGCCAGTTCCAGAGCGACGGGCGCATCGTGTACCCGGAGCCCGTGACGCGGGTCGTGGAGATCGGCTTCTGCGACGCGGCGGGCGCGTGCGCCGAGGGCACCGTCGGCTCGCGCAAGCAGTGCGAGCCGACCGCGAGCACGCCCGCGTTCGATGGGAGCACGCACCGCTGGACGGGCCGGACCCACGAGGGGGGCGGCCTCTTCGGCGGCGGCGACGACGACGAGGGTGAGGACGAGAGCTCGCCCGGCGAGGCGACCCCGTCGGGCGGCGCGTGCGCGGGCTGCGCGGTCCCGCGGGGCGGCGCGCCCGGCGCGCTCGTCCTCGCGCTCGCGGGCGTCGCGCTCGTGTCGCGGCGCCGGCGCGGCTGAGAGCCCTTGCGGGGCTCGCGCGCGGGCCCGAGGACACGCCCTACCTGGAGGAAGACACGCATGGGCCAGACGAAGCTGCGAGGGACCCCCGTCACGACGAGCGGCGAGCTGCCGAGGGTAGGATCCAAGGCGCCGCCCTTCACGCTCGCGCGGCAGGACATGACCGAGGCCACGCTCGAGACCTTCGCGGGCAAGAAGAAGATCCTCAGCATGTTCCCGAGCATCGACACCGGCGTGTGCGCGCTCAGCGTCAAGACCTTCCACGAGAAGGCCGCGGGGCTCGACGACGTGGTGGTGCTGAACGTCTCGATGGATCTGCCGTACGCCGCGAAGCGCGTCTGCGGCGGCGAGGCGATCACCGCGGAGACCCTCTCGTGCTTCCGCTCGAGCTTCGCGACCGACTACGGCGTGCGGGTGATGGACGGCAAGATGGCGGGCCTGACCGCGCGCGCGATAGTCGTCCTCGACGCGGAGAACACGGTCGTCCACACGGAGCTCGTCGACGACATCGTGCACCAGCCGAACTACGACGCCGCGATGGCTGCGTGCGGTCGATGAAGTGAAGGGCGCGAGGTCCCCTTGCGACACGAGGTGAATGGGCGCCTCCGAAGCCGCGCTGTG
>JAYRVK010000386.1:0-4674 GCA_041918555.1 Sandaracinaceae bacterium | reverse complement strand
GGTCGGTCCGCTGACCTTCGCGCAGCTCGTCGAGGCGGTGACGATGGGGCGGATCAAGCCCGACGATCGCGTCCGCCTCGGGAGCGGGCCGGCGCGGCCGCTCCGCGACATCGGCGAGCTCGCGGGCCACGTCCCCGAGTCCTCGGGCGGCGCGCGCTCGGATCGCGTGCCGATGGGACCGGCGTTCGTGGACGCGCTCGCGCGGCGGATCCTCGATCGCGCCGACGGGGTCTGGATCTGCCGCCGCGGCGCGGTGCGCAAGGACGTCTATCTGATCCGCGGCGTGCCCGAGTTCGTGAGCTCGAACCTCACCTCCGAGCTCCTCGGGGAGTTCCTCGTCGCGCAAGAGGTCTTGCTCCGCGAGGAGCTCGACATGGCCCTCGCGGTCCTGCCGCGCTTCGACGGTCGCCTCGGCGACACGCTGGCCGCGCTCGGGCTCGTCGAGCCGGTGGAGCTCTTCCAGCACATCGCCGCGCAGGTGCGCGAGAAGCTGCTCGAGCTCTTCACGTGGGAGGAAGGTCACGCGCACTTCCAGAAGGACGCGCGCCCCGCGGATCGGTACTTCCCGCTCGGGCTCGACCCGTGGCGGGTGCTCGGCGACGGCATCCAGCGGCGGCTCGAGCGCGGGCTCGAGCAAGGGGCCTTCGCCACGCACATGCTCGACTCGGTGGCGCGCACGGCGGCGGCGGCGCCCGACGGCCTGCCCGAAGAGGTCGTCTACGTGCTCCACCTCGCGCGCGAGGCGCGACCCCTCCAAGAGATCGTCGAGCGGCTCGAGGCCTCGGGGGACGTGCACCGTCCCTATCGCGCGATCCGCATCGCGCTCGCCCTCGACCTGATCCGGTTCGCTTGACGCCGGCGGGTGGGCCCGATACGGCTGCTTCGCCCTCGTGAACCGATCGATCCCGCTCGCGCCCCCCGCAGGCATGCGCGACCTCCTGCCGCCCGAGGCGGACGCGCGGGCGTGGCTCTCGTCGCGCCTGGTGCGCTGCTTCTCGCGATGGGGCTACCAGCGCGTGACCACGCCGCCGTTCGAGCACGCCGACGTGATCGAGCGCGGGCTCGACTCGCTCGATCGGCGCGATCTGTTGCGCTTCGTGGATCCGAGCACCGGCGAGGTCGCGTTGCTCCGCCCGGACATCACGCCGCAGATCGCGCGCATCGTCGCGACGGGGCTGGACGGACGCCCCCCCCCGCACCGGCTCTCGTACGCCGCGTCCGTGGTGCGCCAGCGCCGCGGGCGGGCGCGGCGACAGCGCGTCCTCGCACAGGCCGGGGTCGAGTGCATCGGGCTTGCGCACGTCGACGCCGACGCCGAGGTCGTCCGGCTCGCGGCCGCGGCCCTCGAGGACGTGGGCCTCGGCGGCTATCGGATCGAGCTCGGCCTCGTGGCGCTCGCGCGCGACGCCCTCGCGAGGGTCCGCGAGCCCGCACGCGCCGACGTCGAGGCCGCGCTCCTGTTGAAGGACCGCGCCACGCTCGAGCGTGCGCTCGAGCAGGAGGCGCCGGCGGTGCGGCGCGCGCTGATCGGGGCGGCCTCGCTCTACGGCGATCCGCGCGACGTGCTGCCGCGCGCGCGCAAGGTGTTCGGCGACGGTCCGGCCCTCGCCGAGCTCGCGAAGGTCGTGCAGCGGCTCGAGGGCCTCCCCCTCGTCGTCGACCTCGGCGAGATCCGCGGGATGGCCTACTACACCGGCGTGAGCTTCACGCTCCTCGCCGACGGGCCCGGCGAGCCGGTGGGGAGCGGCGGGCGCTACGACGGCCTGATGGCGCGCTTCGGGGCCCCCGCGCCGGCGACCGGGTTCGGCATCGACATGGCCAACCTCGAGTGGGCGCTCCACGCCGCCGGCCGCCCACCGCGGCCCGAGCGGGAGCCGCGGTTCGTCGTCTGCGGCGGCAGCGCCGAGGCGCGCGAGCGCGCGGCCGCCGAGCTCCGCGCGGCCGCGTGCGTGGCGGCGGTGGTCCCCGTCCGCGGCGCGGGCCCCGCGCGCGACTACGCGCGGAGCTGGGGCTACGACGCCGCCGTCGTCTGCGACGCGCGCGGGGCGGAGGTCCACCGCGTGTCGGACGGGGGCAGGAAGCGCCTGCCCCGATCTCTCGAGGCCCTCGGCGCGTGGGCGCGGGCTCGCACGTGAAGGAAGGAACAGCCGCATGACCGCGCTAGTCGTCGTCGGAGCGCAGTGGGGAGACGAGGGCAAGGGGAAGGTCGTCGACCTCCTCACCGCCGAGGCCGACGAGGTCGTCCGCTTCGGCGGCGGCGCGAACGCCGGGCACACGCTCGTCGTCGACGGGAAGAAGGTGGTGTTCCACCTCGTGCCCTCGGCGGCGCTGCACCCGCGCCCGCGCTGCCTGCTCGGGCCCGGGATGGTGATCGATCCGAAGGTCCTCGTCCGCGAGCTCGACGAGCTCCGCGCGCGCGGGCTCCTCCCCGCGGGGCGCATGATCGTCTCCGAGAACGCGCACCTCGTCCTGCCGCAGCACTTCCTCGCCGACGGCCTGCGCGAGCGGGGCCCGAACCCCATCGGCACCACCAAGCGCGGGATCGGGCCCTGCTATCAGGACCGCGCGGCGCGGCGGGGGCTGCGCGCCGTCGACCTCACCGACCCCCGCGGGTTCCGCGAGAAGCTGGCCGCGAACCTCGAGGCGTGGCGGCCGATCCTGGAAGCAGGTGGGGCCGAGGTACCGGACTCCGACGCGATATCGCAAGAGTACTTGTCGCTCGGCGAGGCGATCGTGCCGTGGATCGGCGACGTCGCCGACGCGCTCCACGCGGCGCGCGCGGCGGGGCGGCGGATCGTGCTCGAGGGCGCGCAGGGGACGATGCTCGACATCGATCACGGGACCTATCCGTTCGTGACGAGCTCGTCGGTGACCGCGGGCGGCGCGTGCACGGGGAGCGGTCTCGCGCCGACGCACATCGACGGGGTGATCGGGATCTCGAAGGCCTACACGACGCGCGTCGGCGAAGGGCCCTTCCCCACCGAGCTCCACGGCGCGGCCGGCGAGGCGCTCCGGCGCGCGGGCGGCGAGTACGGCGCGACCACCGGGCGGCCCCGGCGCTGCGGCTGGCTCGATCTGCCGGTGCTCCGGCACGCCGTGCGCGTCAACGGGCTGACCTCCCTCGCGCTCACCAAGCTCGACGTGCTCAGCGGGAGCGACGAGCTCCCCGTCTGCGTCGCCTACGAGCTCGACGGGCAGCGCCGCGACACGCCGCCGGCGCACGGCCTCGAGCGGGTCACGCCGATCTACGAGACCGTGCCGGGGTGGTCCGGCGACATCTCGAAGGCGCGGTCGCTCGCCGATCTGCCCGCGCCGGCGCAGGACTACGTGCGGCGGATCGAGGAGGCGCTCGGGGTCCCCGTCTCGATCCTCGGCGTCGGGGCGGACCGCGCCGAGACGATCGTGCGCTCCGATCCCTGGGCCTGAGGCTCAGGCGCCCGCCGCGGCGATCATCGAGATCTCGACGGCCACGTCCCGCGGGAGGCGGGAGACCTCGACGGTCTCGCGCGCCGGCGGCTCGACCCCCTCGAACCAGCGCGCGTACACCTCGTTGACGCGCGCGAACTCGCCGAGGTCGGTGAGGAAGATCGTGGTCTTGAGCACGCGGTCCATGGAGCTGCCCGCGGCCTCGAGCACCGCGGCGAGGTTCTGCATCACCCGCTCGGTCTGCGCGGCGGCGTCCCCTGCGATCACCGTCCCTTTGGCCGGATCGAGCGCGATCTGGCCGGAGAGGAACACGAGGCCGCCGTAGCGCACGGCCTGCGAGTAGGGGCCGATGGCCCGGGGAGCGGCGTCGGTGTGGATGACACGGCGGTCGTTCATGGCGACCGCGTGCTATCAGAGGCCCGCCTCGCATGGAAGCCTGGCCGATCGAGGAGGCCTACGGGGTGCGCCCCGTGGGCTCGCTGCTGCTGATCGCGGTGCTCCCGTTCCTCGCCCGGGCCGCATCCTCGCGCCTCGCCACCGACGAGGCCACGCGCGCCCGCGTGCGCGCCCCGCTGCGCGGGACCCTCTCGGGCCTCGCGTTCGCGATCGGCGGGACCGCGCTCGGCCCTGCGCTCGCCGCCTCGCCCGACGGCGCGGCGAGCCTCGCCGCCGCGGTCCTCGGCGCCGCGGTCGGAGGCCTCGCGGACCAGTGGGCCGGGGGCCCGGGCGACCTGCGCGCGCTCGCCGCAGGGATCGTCCTCGCCCCGATCGCGAGCGCCGGCGCGGCCGCGCTCGGCGTGCCGCACGCGATCCTGTGCGGCGCCGCCATCCTCGCGATCGCGGGCGGCGTCGCGCACCGGCCCACGGTCCCCACGACCGAGCCCGCCCAGGCGCTCGGCTGGGCGCTCGGCGGGGCCGCGTCGCTCCTGCTCGTGGCGGCGCTCGCGGCGCCCTACCCGCTCACCGCGATTCCCCCCGAAGACGCGCCCCACCACGGCGACGCGACGTGGCGGCTGCGCGTCGACCCTTGGGACGGCACCGCGATGCTCGCGAACGGCTGGGCGGCGCGCGAGCGGGGTGAGCTCGCGCGGGCCGTCGCGTGCGCGCGCGAGGCGCGGCGGATGGGCGCGGGCGTGGGCCCCACCCTCGAGCTCGAGGCCGAGGTGCTCGCCGCGCGCGGCGAGTGCGACGCCGCGCGGCGGACCTTCGATCGCGCGCTCCGGGCCCGGGCGAGCGCGTCGTTCGAGG
>JAYRVK010000385.1:0-4288 GCA_041918555.1 Sandaracinaceae bacterium | reverse complement strand
GTCGGCGGGGTTGTCGGCGCACTCGAACGAGTCGGGCACGCCGCCGACGTCGCTGTACGAGTGCACGCAATGTTGCTGCTCGGTCACGCAGCGCACCGAGTCGCCGCAGTCGAAGCACGGGGTCGGGAACACCTCCACGCGGTTCCACACGCCGCCCGTGCACGTGAGCAGGTTGCAGAACGAGCACGGGTCGGTGCAGGGCCCGCCGCAGGTCGTGCCCTCGACGGAGCAGGGCTCGTCGAGCACCGCTCCCGCGCACGCCGCGCCCGCGTCGGAGCTCCCGCCCGCGTCGGACCCCGCCCCCGCGTCGGACCCGCCGCTCCCCGCGTCGGCGCTCCCCCCGGCGTCGCGCGCCGTGCCGGCGTCGGAGGGGGTCCCATCGCCGCAGGCGACGACGGTGAGGGCGAGCATCACGAGAGCGAAGGCGCGCATCGAGCGGATGGTAGCGCGCGAACCCGTGAACGGTCTCGCGCCGAGCGGGCACCACGAACCGAACGGCGACCGACTCCCCCGCGCGGACGGGCGGAGGGAGCGGTGCGCCCAGGAGGCTCACACCATGACGATCGGAACCACCCTGCGCTTCGCGATCACGCTTTTGCTCGCGCCCTCGTTCGGCTGCCAGTACCACGAGTGGCGCGGGTGCGACCCCGACGTCGAGGTGGACGTCGACGAGTGCTTCGGCCCCTGGTGCGACGACGACGAGGGAGACGGCGGCGACCACGCCGACGCGAGCGCGACGGAGGACGCCTCCGCGCGCCCCGCGCCTTCATGCACGGAGACCCTCGCCTGCGCGGAGGGCGAGGTCTGCGTGGAGGCCGCGTGTCGGCCGATCGACGACACGTGCCGCTTCGATCACGACTGCGGCGCAGACCGCCGGTGCGTCGACAACGCGTGCCGACCGCAGTGCTCCGACGACACCGACTGCCGCGACGGAACGGCGTGCATTGCCGGGCTCTGCGAACCGACCGACGAGTGCATCGCCGACGCGGAGTGCGCGATGGGCGAGCGCTGCGTCGAGCGGCGCTGCCTCGTCGACTGCGCGGATCCCGGCGACTGCGGCCCGGAGGCGATCTGCGGGCCCGACGGGTCGTGTCGCCCCGACGTGGACCCGCGCCCGTTCTGCGCGAACGACACGGAGTGCGCGCCCGGACACCTCTGCGTGCGCGGCGTCTGCCGCACGCCGTGCCCGACGCGCACCGACGAGGAGTGCCTCCGCTGGGACAGCCAGCTCGTCCACTGCGCCGAGTCGGAGAGCGGCGCGTGGCTCTGCCTCACGCACCACGAGACGAGGCCCGAGTGCGCGACGCCCGCGGACTGCGCGGACGGCGAGCGCTGCGCCGACGCGTTCTGCGTCCCCTGAGCCGCCTCGCGAGCCTCGGTGCCATACTGCGGCGCGTGGCCGTGGGCGACGTCCTCGTCGAGCGCTTCCGCCTCCGCAGCGTCGCGGGCAAGGGCGGCATGGGCACCGTCTACCGCGCCGACGACCTCGTGGGCGGCAGTGCGGTGGCCCTCAAGGTCCTCGACGGCGACGCCACGGTCGACGCGCAGCGCTTCGATCGTGAGGCCCGCGTGCTCGACGCGCTCCGGCACCCGAACGTCGTGCGCTACGTGGATCACGGCACCGCCCCCGACGGCCGCGCCTACCTCGCGATGGAGTGGCTCGAGGGCGCGCCGCTCGACGGGTGGCTGACCTCGACGACCCCCACCGTCGAGCAGGCCCTCGCGATCGCGCGGGGCGCCGCCGCGGGGCTCGGGGCGGCGCACGCGAAGGGGATCGTCCACCGCGACGTGAAGCCCGGGAACCTCTTCCTCGTCGGCCGCGATCCGAGCGTCGTGAAGGTGATCGACTTCGGGATCGCGCGCGACGTCTCGCGCGGGAACACGCTGACGCAGAGCGGGACCATCGTGGGGACGCCGTTCTACATGGCGCCCGAGCAGGCGCGCGCGCGCGGCGGCATCGGCCCGCCGTGCGACGTCTACGCGCTCGGCGCGGTGCTCTACCAGCTGCTCACGGGGCGTCCGCCGTTCGTGAGCGAGAGCATGATGGCGGTGCTCGCCGCGATCCTGATGGAGCCGCCCGTCGACCCGCGCGAGCGCTCGCCCGAGCGTTCGATCCCCGGGCCCGTGGCCGACCTCGTGATGACGCTGCTCGCGAAGGCACCGGCCGCGCGCCCGGCCGACGGCGCCGCGCTCGCGGCGCGCCTCGCGAGCCTCGGCGGCGCGAGCCCGGCCGACCCGCGGAGCACCGTCGCGCCCCCCGCCCTCGGCGAGCGCGAGCAGCGCGTCCTGTGCCTCGTGCTCGCGGCCGGAGGTGAGGACGCCGTCGCGGGCGCGGCCACGCTGCTCCCCGGCGCGAGCGACGTGATGGGCCGCGTGCGCGCCGCGGTCGAGGCCCACGGCGGCGTCCCCGAGGTGCTCGCGGACGGCTCGCTCGTCGCGCGCATGGAAGGGCCGGGCGAGCCCTCCGACCAGGCCGTCCACGCGGCGCACTGCGCGCTCGCGCTGCGCGAGATCGCCCCGGATCTCCCGCTCGCCGTGGTCGCGGGGCGCGGGCACGTCGAGGGCGCGATCCCGGTCGGCGAGGTGATCGAGCGCGGCGTCGCGCTCCTCGGCCGCGCCGTCGCGGGGCTGCTCACGGTGCGGCAGGGGGAGCTCGGCGGGCGTCCCGCTGGCGCGAGCCGACTCCCCGTGCGGGTCGACGAGGTGATGGCGGGCCTGCTCGAGGGCCGCTTCGAGGTGCGCGCCGGCGCGCACGGCGGCGAGCTCGGCGACGAGCTCCGCACCCCGACGACCGCGCGGCGGGTGCGCGGTCGCAAGACACCTTGCGTGGGTCGAGACCGCGAGCTCGCGGCGCTCGAGGCCCTCTACGCGGAGTGCACGGAGGAGCCGATCGCGCGCGTCGCGCTGATCACGGGGGCGGCCGGCCTCGGGAAGAGCCGGCTCGTGACGGAGCTGCTCGAGCGGCTCGAGGCCGGCCCCGCGCCGCCCGCGATCTGGCACGCGCGCGGCGATCCGGTCGCGCCCGGCTCGCCCTTCGGTCTGGTCGCCCAGCTCGTGCGGCACGCGTGCGACGTGCGCGAGGGCGAGCCCCTCGAGGTGCGGCGCACGAAGCTCTACGCCGGCATCGGGGCCAGCCTCGCGGGGCCCGAGGGGCAGCGGGTCGCCGCGTGTCTCGGCGAGCTCGCCCGGATCCCGGTCGAGGACGCGGACCGCACGATCCCGGCCGACGATCCCAAGCTCCGCGGCGACGCGATGCGCGAGGCGTTCCTCACGTGGGTGGGCGCGCGCGCGGCGCGCGGGCCGCTCGTGCTCGTGCTCGACGATCTGCAGCTCGGCGACCGGCCGAGCCTCTCGGTCGTCGACGCCGCGCTGCGCGAGCACGCGAGCGCGCCGCTCCTCGTCCTCGGGGCGGGCCGCCCGGAGCTCGAGGCCAAGTTCGGCGAGCCGTGGGCCGAGCGCGACGTGCAGCCGATCCGCCTCTCGCGCCTGCGCCCCACCGCCGCCGAGGCGATCGTCCGCCACGGCCTCGACGGCGCGGATCCCGCGCTCGCCGCGCGGCTGATCGAGCGCGCCGACGGGAACCCCTTCTTCCTCGAGGAGCTGGTGCGCGCGATCGCCGACGGCGAGGGCGAAGAGGGCCTGCCGACCACCGTGCTCGGGATGGTCGAGTCGCGCCTCGCGGTGCTCCCGCCGGCGACCCGCCGCGTGCTGCGCGCAGCGAGCGTGTTCGGCCGGCGATTCTGGCGGGGCGGGGTGGTCGAGCTCCTCGGGGGCGCATCGCGAGCGAGCGACGTCGACGCGCACCTGGACGTCCTCGAGCGCCGCGAGCTCGTGGATCGCATCGTTCCATCCCGCTTCGACGGAGAGCGCGAGCTCGGGTTCCGCCATGCCCTCATACGTGAAGCATCGCACGCGACGTTGACGGACGATGACCGACGCCTCGGCCATCGCCTCGCCGGCGCGTGGCTCGAGGCCGCCGGTGAGAGGGACGCGCTCGTGCTCGCGGAGCACTACGCGCAGGGCGGCGACGACGCGCACGCGGCCGCCTTCTGGGGGCGCGCGGCGGAGCAGGCGCTCGAGGGCGACGAGCTCGCCGACGCGGTGGCGCGGGCCGAGCGCGCGCTCACGGGGCTCGCGGGGGCCGCGCGCGGGTCGGTGCTCGTGACGCTCGCCGACGCGCACCGCTGGCGGGGCGAGTACGCGGAGGCGTTCGCGCGCGCGATCGAGGCGGCGGGCGCGCTCGAGGAGGGATCGCGCGCGTGGTTTCGCGCGCTCGGCGTGCTCTTCG
>JAYRVK010000384.1:0-3451 GCA_041918555.1 Sandaracinaceae bacterium | reverse complement strand
GCCCCGCGCGCGGGACGGCGCGCGCCCGCGCCGCCCCCGCGCGGTGGGCCCCGGGCGGGGGGCGCGGCACCCCGCGCGGGCGCGCGACGCCGCCGGCCTCGAGGATGCGCGTGACGATCTCGCGCATCGGGACCGGCTCGCCGTTCGAGATGAAGTACGCGCGGCCCGCGCAGGCGGCGTCGGGGCCGAGGCGCTCGAGCGCGTGCACGTGGGCCTCGGCGGCGTTGTCGACGTAGACGGTGTCGACGAGCTCGCGGCCCCCGCCGGGGAGCACGATCCGGCCGCGGCGCGCGCGGGCGAGCAGGCGCGGGACGAGGTGCGGATCGCCGGGGCCCCAGATCAGGTGCGGCCGCAGCGCGACGACGCAAAGCGCCTTGTCACTCGCCTCGAGCACCTCGCGCTCCGCGCGGGCCTTGGTCGCGACGTAGGGGGTCACCTCCGGATCGCTCGTGTAGGGGAGCGACTCGTCGCCGCCCTCGGTGCCTCCGGCGCGGTGGACCACGCTGGGCGTCGAGGTGTACACGAGCTTCGGGATCCGGTGGGCGCGGCACGCGGCGAGGACGTTGCGCGTGCCGTCGAGGTTCGCGCGGCGGTACTCCGCGTAGTCGCCCCACACGCCGGCCTTGGCGGCGGTGTGGACGATCGCGTCGCAGCCCGCGGCCGCCGCGATCACCGCGTCGCGGTCCGTGAGATCCCCCGCCACGTGGCGCACGCCCAGCGCCTCGAGCGCCGGGTAGCGCCCGCGGCTGAAGCTGCGGACGGAGTGGTCGCGCTCGACGAGCTGGCGCGCGATCGCGCCGCCGAGGAACCCGCCGCCGCCCGTGAGCAGGACCCTCACGCCTTCTTCTCCACCCACGCGCCGAGCTGCTCGCGCTTGATCTTCGCGTTGTGGCGGATGTCGACGGGGAAGCTCGGGTGGACCTCGAAGCGAGCGATCCCGCGCGTCGCGTCGTGCGCGTCGGCCAGCGCGCGGAGCTCGGCGCGTGAGGGCGCGCGGCGGCCGCGCTCGAGCTCGAGGCACACCGCGGGCGCGCCGTGCGCGCGGACGAGCGCGCTCCGGTACACGGCGTCGTGCGCGTCGAACACGCCCTCGACCTCGGCGGTGAACCACGTGCGGCCGTGCGCCTCGATCCGCTGCGACTTGCGCCCCACGAACCACAGGCGGCCGCGCTCGTCGAGGTAGCCGAGGTCGCCCATGCGGTGTCGCACCGCGCCGTCGTCGTCGATCTTCGCGAGCGCGGTGTGCTCGGGCGCGTCCCAGTAGCGCCGCGTCGTCTGCGGGCCGCGCACCGTGATCTCGCCGACCTCGCCGGGGCCGAGCCGGCGCGCGTCGGACATCGCGCGGAGCGGCCCGTCGTCGATGCCGAGCACCACTACGTCCGCCTCGGGCACCGGCCGGCCCACGCACACGCCGCGGCCCTTCGCGGTGGCCGCGGCGGTCTCCTCGAGGACCTCGCGGCTCTCGATGCTCGCCACGGGCAGGCACTCGGTCGCGCCGTACGGGGTGACCACCTGTCCGTCGGCCGGGAGCATCGCGCGCATCCGTCGGAGCACGTGAACGGGGACCGGCGCGCCCGCGCTGATCACCCGGCGAAGGCAAGACAACTTGCGATGCTCGCGCTCGCCCCAGCGGCCGAGGGTGTCGAGCAGCGCGGGCGATCCGAACGCGTTCGTGACGCCGAAGTCCTCGATCGCGCACGCGAGCTTGACGGGGTCCGCCTTGGCCGGGCGCGTCGGATCCATGTCCGGGATCACCGTCGTCATCCCGAGCGCGGGATCGAACAGCGCGAAGAGCGGGAACGTCGGGAGATCGATCTCGCCCGGCCGGATGTCGTACATGCGGCGGATCGCGTCGACCTGCGCGGCGAAGTTCCCGTGCGTGTAGACCGCGCCCTTGGGGGGGCCGGTCGAGCCGCTCGTGAAGAGGATCGCGGCGAGGTCGTCGCGCTTGGTGCGCGCGAGGGCGGGGCCGCGCTCGCGCGCGCCGCGGCGCTCGATCTCGTCGAGGGTCGTCCCGCCGAGGCCCGGCACGCGCGGGCCCACGGTGATGACGGTGCGGATGCTGTCGGGGGCCCAGCGCAGCGCGAGCCGCGCGGCCTGCGCGGCGGGGATGCCGATGAACGCCTGCGGCCGCGCCTTCGCGAGGCAGGCCTTCATGTTCGCGAGGCCGATGCCCGGGTCGATCATCACCGGCGCGAGGCCCGCCTTGAAGAGGCCGAACACGAGGCCGAACAGCTCGAGCGAGGGCTTCACCATCAGCGCGACGCGCGTCTCGGGTGCCAGGCCGATCGCGCAGAGGCCCTTGGCGATCGCGTCGGAGGTCTCGTCGAGCTGTTGGTAGGTGTAGTGCGTGTAGCGGACCCGGCCGCGGCGATCGGTGCCGTCCGGGTACCAGATCGCGGGCGCGTAGGGCTGCGCGGCGGCCATCCGCGTGACGTGGGCGGCGACGTTGACCGTCGGCTCCTCGCTCGTCTGCGCGCGCGCGTCCATGCCGCGCGAGCCATAGCACGGCGGGCCGGGTCGTTGCGCGCGTGCCACGGTTGGGGCGCCCATGACGCCGCTGGTCGTCGCGCTCGTGCTCGGATCGGCGCTCGCGCACGCGGGGTGGAACGCGGTGCTCAAGGGGCGGCGCGGCGATCCGCTCGCCGTGTCGACGGGGCTCTCGCTGGCCTGGGTCGTGTTCGGCGCGCCGCTCCTGCTCGTGGTCGAGCCGCCGGCGGCGGCGGCCTGGCCCCACCTCGCCGCGTCGCAGGTCGCGCACCTCGCCTACTTCTCGCTCTTGAACGCGGCGTACCGCGAGGCGGACCTCTCGCTCGTCTATCCGATCGCGCGCGGCACGCCGCCGCTCCTCGTGGCGTGCGGGAGCTGGCTGTTCGTCGGCGAGGCCGCGTCGCCGCTCGGCGTGGCCGGCGTGGTCCTCGTGGCGCTCGGTGTGCTCGTCCTCGGGCTCGGCTCGCGCGCGCCGACGAGCGACCCCGCCCCGGCGCGCTCGCGCGCGACGAAGGGCCTCGCGCTCGCGCTCGGCACGGCCGCGCTCATCGCGAGCTACACGCTGATCGACGGAGTCGGCGTGCGCGCGTCGGGCTCGCCGATCGGGTACGCGGTGTGGCTGTCGGTGATTCAGGGCGCGCTGTTCGCGGCCGCCGCGCTGGCGATCGGCGGCGCTTCGCTGCGGCGTGAGGTGTGGAAGCGCAGGGGCGAGGGCGCGCTGGTCGGTGTGCTCTCGTTCGGCGGCTACGCCGTGGTGCTCTGGGCGATGACGATCACCCCGATCGCGTTCGTCGCCGCGCTCCGCGAGACGAGCGTGGTGTTCGCCGCGATCCTCGGCGCGCTGTTCCTGAAGGAGCCCTTCGGCCGCCGCCGGGTCGCCGCGGCGATCGTGGTCGCGGCCGGCGTGATCGCGATCCAGGCGGGTGCCTGAGCGTCCCCGATCGGGAGGGGACGCGATGTT